>JAHZNX010000292.1 GCA_020028375.1 Betaproteobacteria bacterium
CGTCCACTGGCCGGATCCGAACATGCCAACCGTGGTCGGGCCGCCGTTCTTCAGCGCTTCCTTCCATTTCTCGGCCATGATGTCGAACGCTTCCTTCCACGACACCGGCGTGAAATCCCCGTTCTTGTCGTAGCGGCCGTTCTTCTTGCGCAGCAGCGGCGTTTTCAGCCGGTCCGCGCCGTACATGATCTTCGACAGGAAGTAGCCCTTGACGCAATTGAGGCCGCGATTGACCTCCGCCTCGGGATCGCCCTGGGTCGCGACCACGCGGCCGTTCTGCGTGCCGACCAGCACGCCGCAGCCGACGCCGCAGAACCGGCATGCCGCCTTGTCCCAGCGTATCTTCGAGCCGGCGCCGCCGCCCTGGGCCGCCGCCGGCAATGGGATGCCCGCCACCGCCGCCGCAGCGGCAGCCGCCTGGGACTTGATGAAGTCGCGCCTCGATAGCGTCATGACTGCGTCTCCTCGCGCTGCAAGCCGTCGTCGCAATACTGGTACACCATCGCTGCGAACCGTACGCCCTCGAGCTGATGCACCCGCATCACCGTGTCGGCCGCGCTCACGCCGGGGACATCCTCCACCGTGATGATGAAACGGCCGTCATCGGTTTCGGTATGGATCTGGACGCCGGCAAGCTCAATCAATTGCGCCCGCACGACGTGCCGCGAGCACGGGGCAGAGTAAACAACCGCGCTGGTGATATTCATAGGGACCCCGGGCAAGAATAGCACCGCCCACTACGCGTCGCTACTCAGCGGGTCACGGGCGCACGTGTTTCCAGCCGGCGATAAGACAGCCAGGACAGACACCCCAGCGTCAGTGCCCCGAGCGCCGCAAGCGCGAGCGTCAGCCCGCTGCCGGAGAGGAGCGGCGCGACGATTGCCGCCGTGAAAGTGGTAAAGAGCGCGTGCGTGAACCCCTGCAGCGAGGAGGCGGTGCCACTGTTCTGCGGAAAGAGGTCGAGCACCAGGAGCTGCACGCTGGGCGCCGCGAGCGCCATGCCGATTGCGTAAGCCGCGTACGGCAGCACCGTCCACGGCAGCGCCGGGGAATACAGCGCGTGGTAGCCGACGTTGAAGGCCGCGGCGCCGAACATCACGAGAAAGCCGGTCCGCACCGTGACCTGGCGCGAGGCGCGGCCCGCCATGCGGTGCGAGAGGAGGGCTCCGAACATGATGCCGGCGACGCCCGGCACAAAGAGGACCGGGAAATGGTGCTCGGTCAGCCCGAGCAGGCCGTAGATGACGGCAGGCGCGGCGGCAACGTAGAGGAAAAACCCGGCGAAATTGAACGCAACGGCGAAGCAGAGCAGCACGAGCCGTGGGCTGCTTGCAAGCCTGAGGTAGGTCCTGAACAGCGGCGCCGGCGCGAACGGCTGGCGCTTCTCCAGCGGATGCGTTTCCGGCAGCGCCCGCCAGCACACCACCAGCTGCAGCGTCCCGAATAGCGTGAGAAAGGCGAACACCGCGCGCCAGCCGAACGCGCCCTGCAGCGCGCCGCCGATGATCGGCGCGAGCGCCGGGGCGATCCCGAAGATCATGGTGATGAGCGAGAGCAGGCGCTGCGCATCGTGGCCGGGAAAGCTCTCGCGGACGATGGCGCGGCCCACCACCCATCCGACGCCCGCCGAGAAGCCCTGGGCGCCGCGAAAAATCAGCAGCTGGGGAAAGCTCTGGGCGAAGGTGCAGCCGATCGAGCCCAGCACGTAGATCGCGAGACAGGCGAGTATCACCGGGCGCCGTCCGAACGAGTCCGACAGCGCGCCGTGGAACAGCGTCATCACGGCGAACGCGATGAGATAGGCCGTGAGCGTCTGCTGCACTTCGAGCGGCGTTACGGCGAACTCGCGCTGGATCGCCGGGAACGACGGCAGGTAGGTGTCGACCGAGAACGGGCCCAGCATCACGAGCCCGGCGAGCGTTACCGCGAGCAGCGGCGCTGAGACCTTCGCCTGTTGCACCGCGGGATGCCGGATGTGGACCGGGATTCAGGAGCTTCGGGAGTCCGCCGGACCGTGAGCCAGCGCAATCCTCAGGCGCTCACTCCACCTCATTGAACTGGCCGCGAGTGATCTGCAGCGGCGCGCCGAGGCCCGAGAGGATGGTGGTGCGCCGGACCTCGTTCGCCTTGCGGCGGCGCTCCTCGTCCATCCAGAGCCGGTCATGGCCCCACATGCTGCCGCCGTGCGTAACCTCGCGCGGGGTCCAGGTCGCCTCGTCGATCAGGCGCCCGCCCCACCCGTATTCCATCATGAAGCCCGCCGGGCAGAATGCGTAGAACGACAATACCCAGTCGTTGGAGTGGCGGCCAAGCGTCTGGCCGATGCGCCATTTCTCCAACGCAAAATCGTAGGCGCGGCCCACGTCGTCGAGCGCGAGCACCTCGAACATGACGTGATGCACGCCGTTGTGCTTTGACTCCAGCAGCCCGACGCTGTGGTGGCGCGGATTGGCGCGCAGGAACATCAGGCGGTAGGGCTTGACCATGTAGTCGGAGAGCCGCAAGCCGAGAACATCGCGGTAGAAGGCGCTCATTGCGTCGATGTCCTCGGCGTGCAGGACCATGTGCCCCATGCCCATCCGCCCGGTGCGAAAGCCCCCGTGGGGACGTGGCAGCGTGAGCGGCCCGTTCCCCGCCGCCTGGCCGTGGAATAGTTCAATGCGGTTGCCCGCGGGATCGATGCACCAAGCCATGTCCTCGACGCGACGAAGCAAGAGCTCGCGCTCGGTGGCGCGCGTGATCTTGCGGCCGGCGGCTTCGATCTTGCCCACCGTTTCCTGTAACGCCTTTGCGCTGGCGGTCTCGAAACCGAAAAAAGCCGGAGCATCGCGCTCGGTGCACTGCACCAGCACGCGCTGGCAACGCTCATCCATGCGCAGCGCGAGCGTGTCGGCGCCGCGCTCGACGACCTGCATCGCCAACACGTCGGTCCCGAACGCGCGCCACGCGTCGAGATCCCGCGCCTCGACGCCGATGTATCCCAAAGCAAGCACTGGCATGGTCGCGCCCTCCTCGTCCCGCGAATTATCACACGGAACCCTTTTGCGCGATCTGCAGGTTGCTGCTAGATTGATGGAGCGTACGCAGGCATAGCGCCACACCGGAGGGGATGCCATGCAACCGATCACGCTTGCCGCAGGTAGCGTCCTGTTGCTGGGATCGCTGGTAGCAACGGGGCCGCTCGCGCAGACCTTCCCCGCCCGGCCGGTGCGCTACATCATGCCGCTGCCCGCGGGCCAGGAAACCGACGCCTTCGCCCGCCTGCTGGCGCGACAGCTCACGGACGCCTGGGGCCAGCAGGTCGTA
>JAHZNX010000060.1 GCA_020028375.1 Betaproteobacteria bacterium
ACGCCGCGGATGCCAAGCTTGGTCAGCCGCTCGAGTTCGGAATCCGGGGCGCCCGGGTCCACGATCGCCACGCCGCGCGCCGCATCCCCCAGCTTGCCCATCGCCTCCAGGGTGCAGGTGTTGTCGGCACCGTAGGCCGACGGCTGAACGATGACGGCGCGGGCGAGCCCCAGGCGCTTCTGGAGCTCGCGGTAGTGGGCGAGCGTGCCGGGCTGGCTGGGATGGCTTGCGCTTGCGCGCATGTCGTAGCCCGGCTCGTAGATGTGCAGATGCGTGTCGCACGCGCCGGGCGGCGTCAACAGCCGCGGCGCCGACACGGGGGTGTCGTGGCTCATTGGCTGTGACAAGTGACGAGATACGGGTGACGAGATGAAGGTGACGAGATACGGGTGACGTACAACCCTTCAGGAAATTTCGTCACCATTATTCGTCACCCTTAATCGTCACCATTATTCGTCACTGCTTGAATTCCTGCGAGTCGGTTCAGATCTTGACCGACCGCAGGAATTCAGTGCGGGCGCGGGCGCCGGCCCTGAGGAACGAAAGGTCCGAGCCGGAGAGGATCATGCGCATACCCATCTGGATGTACTTCTCCATGAGCTTGGGCTCGTACACCCCGCCCATGCCCGGGTGCTTGCCGTGCTTCACGCAGGCCGCGATCACCTTCTTGTAGGCATCTTCCACCCTGGGATCGGTGAACTGGCCGGGAATGCCCAATTCGGCGCACAGGTCGTTGGTGCCGATCAGCAACACGTCCACGCCGGATACCTGCGCGATCGCATCCGCGTTCGCGATGGCTTTCGGCGTCTCGAGCATGACGACGACGAGCGTCTGCTCGTTCACCAGCTTCGTGGCCTCGCCCACCGGCACGGACCGGAATGCGAGCTGCGGCTGCGCGCCGGCGACCGAGCGGTGGCCGAGCGGCGGGTAGCGGCACGCCCGGGCGACGCGCTGCGCCTCCTCGACCGTGTCGACGTGCGGGGCGACGATCCCCTGCGCGCCGTTATCGAGCAGGCGCGAGGCGTGGTAGTGCTCGTGACCGGGCACCCGCACGATGGGCGTGATGCCGGCGCCGAGCGATGCCATGGCGAGCTGGGATGCCAGGTCGACGTCGAGCGAGCTGTGCTCCATGTCGATGAACAGCCAGTCGAAGCCGCAGGTTTTCGCAACGGTCGCGATGTCCACGGTGCGCGCCTGCCGCGCGCCCATGCCGAGCGCGAGCTCGCCGGCGGCGAGCCGTTTCCTCGTCTGATTGGTGGAGGATTCCATGATTCGTCCGGGCCTTTGAGATGGGAGCGCGCATTGTAGCCGTTATAATCCGGGCATGAGCAGCATCCGCGTACTCCCCGACCTGCTGGTCAGCCAGATCGCCGCCGGAGAAGTCGTCGAACGCCCCGCCTCCGCCCTCAAGGAACTGCTGGAAAACAGCCTCGACGCCGGCACGCGCGGAATCACCGTTCAACTCTCGGGCGGGGGCACGAAGCTTCTCAAGGTCACGGACGACGGCGGCGGCATCGCGAACGAGGACCTGCACCTCGCGCTCGCCCGGCACGCCACCAGCAAGATTGCCGCGCTCGAGGACCTGGAGCGCGTGGCGAGCCTCGGCTTCCGCGGCGAGGCGCTCGCGAGCATCGCCGCGGTGTCGCGCCTCACGCTGACGAGCCGCCGCGCCGGCGAGAAGCACGCCTGGACCGTCACCGCCAGCGGCGCCGAGGTTTCCAGGCCGGCACCGGCGCCGCTCGCCGCCGGCACCAGCGTCGAGGTGCGCGACCTCTATTTCAACACGCCCGCCCGCCGCAAGTTCCTGAAGTCCGAGGCCACGGAGTACGCGCACTGCGAGGAGGCGTTCCGGCGCATCGCGCTCTCCCGCCCCGACGTCGCCTTCACGCTGCAGCACAATGGGCGCAGCCGCTACCACCTCAAGCCCCAGCCGCCGCGCGGGCGCATCAGCGCCGTGCTGGGCGAGGATTTCCACGACGGCGCGCTCCAGTTCGACGAAGCGAGCGCCGGGCTGCGCCTGCACGGAGCAGCCGGTCTGCCGGCGCGCGCGCGCGCAAGCCGCGACGAGCAGTATTGCTTCGTGAATGGCCGCTTCGTACGTGACCGGCTCATTGCGCACGCCATCCGCCAGGCCTACCAGGACGTGCTGCACCACGAGCAGTACCCCTCGTTCGTGCTGTTCCTGGAGATCGATCCCGCGCAGGTCGACGTCAACGTCCACCCGACCAAGACCGAGGTGCGCTTCCGCGACGCGCGCGGCGTCCACCAGTTCGTGTTCCATGCGCTGAACAAAGCCCTCGCCGGCGCGATGGCGGGCGCGGAGACGGGCCGGGGTCCTGTTACGGCGCCTGCGCCGGCATTCACCGCGCAGCCGGCGCGCCAGGCCGCCATGGCGCTGGCGGCGGCGGAGCCTGCGGCGTTCTACGAAACCCTCTTCGGGAGACCCACGCCCGACGCCCCCCTGCCGGACGCGGAAGAGGCGCCTCTCGGTTTCGCCCTGGCGCAGCTTGGCGGGGTCTACGTGCTCGCCCAGAACCGGCACGGGCTCGTGATCGTGGACATGCACGCAGCCCACGAGCGCATCATGTATGAGCGGCTGAAGGGCGCACTCGATAAGCGCGAGATCCCGATGCAGCCGCTGCTCGTGCCGGCGACCTTCCCGGCCCAGCCCCTCGATGTCTCGACGGTTGAAGAGCACGGGGCGGTGCTGCGCACCATCGGGTTCGACATCGCCGCTGCTTCCCCCACATCGCTCATCGTGCGGGCGGTGCCGGCGCTGCTGGCCGATGCCGATGCGTGGCGCCTCGCGTCCGACGTGCTGCGCGAGCTCCGCGAGTACGGCGCGAGCCGCGTCCTCACCGAGCGCCGCAACGAGCTGCTGGCGACGATGGCGTGCCACGCCGCGGTGCGCGCCAACCGCAAGCTGACGGTCCCCGAGATGAACGGCCTGCTGCGCGAGATGGAGGCGACCGAGCGCTCCGGCCAATGCAACCATGGCCGGCCGACCTGGCATCAGGTCTCCCTCGCAGAACTGGACAAGCTGTTCATGCGCGGCCGTTGACGACGCGACTTGTGATTCGCGATTCGACTCCCACCACCCCGCGCCCTGACGGGCGCACCCCTCCTCGGGCAGGAGGGGAAGTGAAGGCGCGGTAGCCGGTGGCGCGCAAATCGGGCAGCAAGTCGAAGTCGAGGCGCAAGAAGGTCATTGCGCCACGCCGCGCTCCACGCGTGAAGCGTCCGGCGGGCGTTCCCCAGCGCGCTCCCGAAACTGCGGTGGCGGGAACTCACCCCTCATCCCCACGCCCTCGTCCCCCCACAAAACTGCCGCCTGCGATCCTGCTGATGGGCCCTACCGCGAGCGGCAAGACCACGGTGGCGATGCGGCTCGCGCGGGAGCTGCCGTGCGAGATCATCAGCGTCGACTCGGCCCAGATCTACAAGGGAATGGACATCGGCACGGCCAAGCCCGGGGCGGCGCTGCTTACCGAGGCGCCGCATCACCTGATCGACATCGTCGAGCCGCACGAGCGCTACTCGGCCGCGCGCTTCCGCGACGACGCGCTGGCGCTCATGCGCGAGATCACCGAGCGCGACCGCATTCCCCTGCTGGTCGGCGGCACCATGCTCTACTTCCAGGCGCTCACCGAGGGGTTGAACGAGCTGCCGGAAGCCGACCCGATGATCCGTCTCATGATCGACACCATGGCCGAGGAGCAGGGCTGGCCCGCGGTGCATGCACGGCTGGCGCGGGTGGATCCCGAGACCGCGGCGCGCCTCGAGCCGAACGATGCCCAGCGCGTCCAGCGCGCGCTCGAGATCTATTACGTCACGAACAAGCCGCTGTCGGAGCTCCTGAAGAAGCCCAAGTACGTCTATTTCCCTTACACGCCGCTCAAGGTCTCGCTCGTTCCCGGCGACCGCGAGCCCCTGCACGCCCGGATCGCGCAGCGCTTCGAGGAAATGCTCGCGGCCGGACTTGTGGAGGAACTGAGGAAGCTGCGCGAGGACTACCCGCTCGAAGCGGGCATGCCCTCGATGCGCTGCGTCGGCTACCGCCAGGCGTGGGAGCACCTCGAGGGCAGGATCGGCGCCGAGGCGCTGCGCGAGCAGGGCATCGCCGCGACCCGCCAGCTTGCCAAGCGCCAGCTCACCTGGCTCCGGGCAATGGCGGGCGTGACCGAATTCGATTGCCTGACGGGCGACGTCGCCGACCTGGTGCTCGAGTACATCCGCCGCGAGCTCGAAGCCTTGCTCGTGAGCTGACCGCTCACGAGCGGTGACGAGATAATGGTGACGAGGTAAAGGTGACGAGATACGGGTGACAGGTTTCAGTTTCGCGTTCTTTCGTCACCATCAATCGTCACCCTTATTCGTCACCCTTAATCGTCACTCCTCGCGCCGCGTTACATACGGCGCGAGGTCATGTCCCTGAGCCGGTCCGCCGCCGCCTTGAGCAGCGACACCGCAAAGTCCGGCTTGGTCTTCACCATCGTCAGGAAGTCGCCACGGTTGATCGCGATCAGGTCGCAGTCGGTCTCGGCAACGGCGGTGGCGGCGCGCGGGGACTGATCGACCAGGGCCATCTCGCCGAACACACCGCCGGGCCCCACCCACTCGACGAGCTTGTTCTTGATGGAGATGGCGACCCGGCCCGACAGCACGACGTACATGAACACCCCCGCCTCGCCCTCCGTCATGATGACCTTGTTGAGCGGGCAGTGCTGGGGCGGGCGATGCTGGGTCGCCACCATCAGGCCCTTGAGAAGCTTGTCGTCCAGCAGCCTCCGCGCGCGCGTTCCATCGGACGCATCGAGCGCCTTGGTCACGGAGAGCATGGTGACGGTCAGGCGCAGCCGGTTGATCAGTATGTTCATCAGCATGAGCGCGAATTCCGGCATCCCCTGGATCGCGCGCTGAAACTGCTGCGCGTCGAGCGACACCACACGGCAACCGGTCCGGGCGGTCGCCGTGGCGCTGCGCGGCAGCTGGCTGATCGCGGCCATCTCGCCGAATATCTCTCCCGCCTTGACGACGTCGATGGCCTTGCTGCCGCGGGTCACGCTCACCTGGCCTTCCTCCAGGAGGTACATCCGGTCGCTGTTCTGATTCTCGGTGAAGAAGACGGTGCCCTTGCGCACGGTCTCGACATTCCCGAGCGACTCAAAGCAGACCCGCGCGACGGTCGGATCGTACATCGCGCTTTTCGTGGGCCGCCTCGTGAAGTCCAGGTCTTCCATATTCCGGGCGCCCGTCATCGGTCACCGGTCACGATCAATCGCATCCGCACTTCCCTTTCGCGCCACGCTGGCCTCGGCCCACCCCTTCGAGAGCGTGATCCTCAATTCGTCGCCAACGGCGAGCTGAACGGCATCGCGCACGATACGGCCTCCCCGTTCCTGCGTGATGCTGTATCCGCGCTCCAGCACCGACTGCGGGTTGAGATGCTTCAAGTGCGCGGCAAGGCGCTCGAGCAGCGCCGCGGCCGTCGCAAACCGCCGCCGCGCGCCGTCCCGCAGGCGCCGCGCGAGTTCCGCGCAGCTTCGCCGCAATTCTGCCACGGCAGGCGCGTGCGCGGCGAGCCGCAAGCCCGCCTCCCGCAGCCGCCAGCCGCGCTCCTCCAGCGCGCGCGCCCACGCTCCGGCAAGCCGGCTCGATAGATGACGCAGCTCGCCCAATTGGTTGCGGATACGCTCGCCCGGGTGGACCAGGCGGCGCGAGAGATAGTCGAGCCTCTGCATCCGTCCCTCGAGCCCGCGCTGGAGATTCCTCGACAGCCGGTGCGCGATGTGCATCAGCTGCTTCGACAGCTCCTGGCGATCCGGACTCGCCAGCTCGGCGGCCGCGGTCGGGGTCGGCGCACGCACATCCGCGACGAAGTCCGCAATGGTGAAGTCGGTCTCATGGCCGATACCCGACACGACCGGAATGCCGCACGCAACGATCGCGCGCGCCACGATTTCCTCGTTGAACGCCCACAGGTCCTCGATGCTGCCGCCGCCGCGGCAGACGACCAGGACATCGCAATCGCGCCGCTCTCCGGCGGCCGCAACAGCCGCGGCAATGCGCCCGACGGCGCCCTCGCCCTGCACCGGCGTGGGATAGACGACGACCGGCAGCCGCGGCAGGCGGCGCTTCAACGTCGTCAGCACATCGTGCAGCGCCGCAGCCTGCGGCGACGACACTACGCCGATCGCGCACGGGAAGCGCGGCAGGGGCCGTTTGCGCGCCGGGTCGAACAATCCCTCCTTCTCCAGCTTCGCCTTCAGGCGCTCGAACGCCTCGTAGAGCGCGCCCAGTCCGGCGCGGCGCATGACCTCGACGTTGAGCTGGAACTTGCCGCGCGCCTCGTAGAGCGTGGGCAGCGCCCTCACCTCCACCTGCACTCCGTCCCGCGGCAACCATCCCTGCAGCTGCGCGCGATGGCGGAACATCACGCAATCCACCTGCGCCTGCGCGTCCTTCAGCGTGAAATAGCAATGCCCGGACTCGTAGCGCTTGAAATTGGAGATCTCTCCGCCCACCCACAGGAGCGGCAAGCTGCGCTCGAGCGTTTCTCGTGCGATCCGGTTGAGCTCCGAGACCGAAATGACGTGCGGCGGCGACAATGCGAGATCGGCCATGACCGCATTCTACTCAACGCGGTTGCGCGACGTGTTGAGCCCACCAGAAAACCGGGCCGGTTTTTTCCCACAGCGGGGAGTCCCGGCGCAGTGGGTCCGCGGCGGGGCCCGGAGCGCGGTCAGGCTTTGCCTCAAGCCGTTGAATTCAGGAAGCAATTCCGAGGCGACGCCGCGGGCGCCGGCGCTTGCCCGTGATTACACACGCCCGTGGGATGTGCCGCCCACAGGATATGCACAGGCTTATCCACAGGAGCCGCGAGGCGGAAGCGCAATCGCCGCGCGCGGCGCGGTTGCGAACTTTCTTCCGGTCGAATGTCCGGCCGAGCGGTTGCTGAAAATACATCGCGCGGATAAAGTGACGGCGACCTTCAGGGAGTCACGCGTTTGTTCGCACTCATCGAAGCCGCAGGCTGGCCGATCTGGTTCCTCATCGTCGCGTCCGTCATCGCGCTTGCCATCATCGGAGAGCGCTGGTGGTCGCTGCGCGCGAGTGTCGTCATGCCCAGGGACCTGCTCGACCGGACGATCCAGGATTACCGCGAGAACAAGACGACGCCGCAAATGCTGTCCCGGCTCGCGCGGGGCTCACCCCTGGGCCAGGTGTTTGCCGCCGGTCTGCGCAACGCCAAGAGCCCGCCCGCCATCATCAAGGAGGCGATCGAGGAGTCCGGCCGTACCGTCGCGATCGAGCTCGAGCGTTTTCTCACCAGTCTCGGCACCATCTCCGTGGTCGCTCCCCTGCTGGGTCTGTTCGGGACCGTGGTCGGCATGATCGAGATCTTCGGCGCGCAGACGCCGCAGGGCACGAACCCGCTGGTGCTGGCCCACGGCATCTCGATTGCGCTCTACAACACGGCCCTTGGCCTCGTGGTGGCAATCCCGGCCATGATCTTCTATCGCCACTTCCGGGCAAAGGTCGACGTGATGCTGGTCGACATGGAGATGCAGGCGATCAAGCTGGTCGAGATCATCCACGGCGAGCGGCAGTAGGGGTGAGGAGCCTCCGACACGATGAAACGCGCCTGCGTTGCGAGACAGAATTGGCGATGACGCGAAGTGAGGTGCAGCCAATATGTCGATATTGGCAAGCCGAGCGACAAAGTCAGCGCCGATTCTGGCCGCAACCCCTTGTGGGCTGGCGCGATTTCTGCGCGCCGTCCCTTGGAGGTGCACCCTGGTGAGTGATCGCGGACCGTCATTGGCACATCTGGCAGAAATCGTGACAGCGCAGCGTGAGTTTCATCGTGTCGGAGGCTCCAAATGAGATTCCGCCCGCGCGCCTACCGCGAGGAGCCGGAGATCAACTTCATTCCGTTGATCGACGTGCTGCTGGTGATCCTGATCTTCCTGATGGTCACCACCACCTATTCGCGCTTCGCGGAGCTGCAGATCAACCTGCCGACCGCCGATGCCGAGCGCCAGCAGGACCGTCCCGAACAGATCGATGTCGCGGTGGACGTGCAGGGCCGCTACTCGATCAACCGCAGCCCGATCGCGTTCAGCAACGCGGCGGCGTTCAGCGCCGATCTGCGACGGGCGGCGGGCAGCCAGAAGGATCCGGTAGTCGTCATCACCGCCGACGCCAAAGCGCCGCATCAGTCGGTGATCAACATCATGGAAGCCGCGCGCCTCGCGGGCTACGGCAAGATCACTTTCACCACTCAAGCCGGGAAGAAGTGACTCGTTTCTCGTTTCTCGTTACCGGTGTGAACCGGATTTCGAGTAACGAGTAACGAGTCACCTTGATGTCCTGGATCGAACGCCACTGGGAGCGCATCACCCCCGTCAGCGCGGCACTGTGGCCGTTGAGCCTGCTTTTCGGCGCGGCGGCGGAGGCACGCAAGGTGGCCTACCGCAACGGGCTGGTCCCCGTGGTCAAGCTACCCGTGCCGGTCATCGTCGTGGGAAATATCACCGTGGGCGGCACGGGCAAGACGCCGCTTTCCCTGTGGCTCGCGGCGAGCCTGCGCGCTTGGGGTTACACGCCCGGAATCGTCTGCCGCGGCTACGGTGGCAGCTCCGTCGTGCCGCAGCGCGTGCTGCCCGATTCGGACCCCTACGCATGTGGCGATGAGGCGGTGCTGCTCGCGCGCCGCAGTGGCTCTGAGGTGTGGACCGGGGCGGACCGTGTCGCCGCCGGCCGGTCGCTCCTCGCGGCGCAACCCGCCTGCAATGTCGTGATCAGCGACGACGGCCTGCAGCACCATGCTCTCGCGCGCAACGTCGAGCTCTGCGCGGTGGATGCCGCGCGCGGCTTCGGCAACGGCTGGCTGCTGCCTGCGGGAGCGCTGCGTGAACGGCCGTCCCGGCTCGCGACCGTCGATGCCGTGGTGCTCAACGCGGGCAGCGGGAACGCTTCCCACCCGTCCCTCGGACTCATACCGTCGGAAACGCCCCGATTCGCGATGCGGCTCCAGGGCAGCGAGTTCCGGAATCTCCTCGATCCCGGACGCCGGGCGGGGCCGGAGCATTTCCGCGGCAAGCACGCACACGCCGTTGCGGGCATTGGAAATCCGCGGAGGTTTTTCCGGCAGCTGGAGGCGATGGACCTGGAATTCACGCCCCATCCGTTTCCCGATCATCACCCGTACGCCGCATCCGATCTCGCTTTTCCCGGGGCGGAAGCGGTCCTGATGACGGAGAAGGATGCGGTAAAATGCCGGCGTTTCGCGGCGGAATCGCACTGGGAGCTGGCGGTGGATGCGGTGCCGGACAGCGGGCTCGCCGACCTGGTGCTGCGCAAGCTTAAGACACATGGATAGCAAGCTCCTCGACATACTGGTGTGCCCGCTGTGCAAGGGGCCCCTGCTCTATCGCAAGCCCCAGGACGAGCTCCTCTGCAAGCCCTGCCGCCTCGCCTATCCCGTCAAGGACGACATCCCGGTCATGCTCGAGGACGAGGCGCGCAAGCTTCCTCCCGAAGAAGAAGTGTGAAGTTCAGCGTCATTATTCCCGCCCGCTACGCCTCCACGCGATT
>JAHZNX010000061.1 GCA_020028375.1 Betaproteobacteria bacterium
CCCGCTTCTACGATCCCGCGTTCGACGGGGTCAAGGCGGAGCTCGAGAAGGTGTTCGAGAAGGCGTGGGACGGCTATATCGTCTATCGCAAGTCGCCGCGGAAGCGTGCCGCCGGCAAGGGGTTCGCCGAGCCCAAGTTCGAGCTGCCGATCGAGTGGCTGGAAGCCCGGGCCGCGATTGACGCCGCCGAGAAGCGGCAGAAGGACCCGAAATCGCCGTCGCGCATCCTGATCGTCAACGGCTCGACGCGCAGCGAGCACACCTGTCCCGGAGAGATCTCGAAGACGCGGCGGCTGGCGCAGCACGCGCAGAAGGCGGCCGCAGCGATGCCGGGCTTCGAGGCCGACTTCCTCGACATCTCGACGCTCGCGGACGAGCCGTACAAGACGATCTACCCGTGCAAGGCGTGCGTTTCCACCTCGCAGCCGCTCTGCCACTGGCCGTGCTCGTGCTACCCCAACCACGCGGTGGGGCAGGTGAACGACTGGATGAACGAGATCTACCCGCGCTGGGTGGCGGCGCACGGCGTGATGATCCTCGCCCCGGTGCACTGGTACCAGGTGCCGGCGAGCCTGAAGCTCATGATCGACCGCCTGGTGTGCGCCGACGGCGGCAATCCCGATCCGACCACGACGCGCGGAAAGGACCCGGCGCTGGCGAAGGAGCTGGAGCTGAAAGGCTGGGACTATCCCAAGCACCTCGAGGGGCGCGCCTATTCGATCGTCGTGCACGGCGACGCCGCGGGACCCGAGAATGTGCGCCGCATGCTGTCCGACTGGTTGAACGACATCGGCATGGTCTCGGCCGGGCCGACCGCGATGATGGACACCTGGATCGGGTGGTACCAGCCCTATGCCACGAGCCACGAGGACCTCGACAAGGACAAGGACGTCTTCAGCGAGGTGGGTAATGCCGCCGCTGCGCTCGCGAACATGGTGAAGCAGATCCGCTCCGGCCAGTACCACGCGCCGGACGAGGATCTGCACGATCCCCGCGAAAAATGACCGGCCGGAGAATGAGGCCGGTCATCCTCGCGAAGGCGGGGATCCAGATCGTCGAACGAGGCCGGTTATTTTCGAATAGCCAGATAGCCGATTACTGGGTTCCCGCCTGCGCGGGAACGACAACTAAGGTATCGTCGGCAGCAGGCCGCTGCGCACGTTGTTGAGGTGGCGCTGCCGCACCAGTGCCATGGTGACGGCGACGAACACCCCGAACAGCACGATCACCGTGTAGATCGAGAGATTGAGCCAGATGAGCAGCGCATAGACCCCGAGCATGACGAGGATCGATAGATTCTCGTTGAAGTTCTGGACCGCGATCGAGTGGCCGGCGCCCATCAGGATGTGGCCGCGGTGCTGCAGCAGCGCGTTCATCGGTACCACGAAGAACCCGGCGAGCGCCCCGATCAGGATCATGAGCGGGATCGCGACTGCGATGTTCCTCGCGAAGATCATCGCGATCACGATCAAGCCCATCGCGATGCCGACCGGGACCACGTTGACCGCGCGGTTGAGGGGGATGAACCTGGCGGCAATGATGGCGCCCGCCGCGATGCCCACCGCGCAAATGCCCTGAAGCACGGTGGCCTGCGACAGGGTGTAGCCGAACGCGGTTTCAGCCCACTTGAGAACGATGAACTGCAGTGTCGCGCCGGCGCCCCAGAAGAGCGTCGTGGTGGCAAGCGAGATCTGGCCGAGCTTGTCGCTCCACAGAAGCTTCACGCAATGCGCGAACTCGTGGACCAGGAACAGCGGATTCCGGCTCGGCACGCGGTGATCCACCCCGGTCCTGGGGATGTAGAGGTTGAAGATCGCGGCGATCACGTAAAAAACGATGATCACCAGAATCGCCGCTTCCGGCGGCGAGTCGATGCCGGTCTCGATGCGCGGCAGGTCGATCGCGAGCAGGCGCGCGGATACCTCCGGGCCGATCAGCACGCCGCCGAGCACCGTGCCGAGTATGATCGAAACGATCGTCAGCCCCTCGATCCAGCCGTTGGCGACGACCAGCTTCTGGTGCGGCAGGTACTCGGTGAGAATGCCGTATTTGGCCGGCGAGTAGGCCGCGGCGCCGAGCCCGACGACGCTGTATGCGATCAGCACGTGCCGGTAATAAGACTCGCCCGGCGCCGGCAGCCAGGCGAAGAGGAAGAGCAGCAGGCAGCCGGCGATCTTGACCAGATTGGTGACGAACATCACGCGGCCCTTGGGCATCGAGTCCGCGAACGCGCCGACAAAGGCCGCGAACAACACGTAGGAAACGGTGAAGAAGAACTTGAGCAGCGGCGTCATCCAGTCCGGCGCCGCCATATTGATCAGCACGGCGATCGCCGCGACCAGCAGCGCGTTGTCGGCGAGCGAGGAAAAAAACTGCGCTGCCATGATGATGTAGAAGCCGGAGGGCATGCGCGGTCTGCGTGGGGGTTATGCGGTCGTCAAGCGGGAAGGGAGAAGGGGGAAGGGAGAAAGCGTGCTGCAGCACTTGCCGTTGAGCGCGCCGGGTCTGCTGAATCCCTCATCCCTCGTGCATTCCCCTGGGGGTGTCGTTTTATATCACAATCTCCTGAAATGTGGTTGAATATCAACCCTTTTGGGAACGGAGTGAGGCGTGAGTCGGTGGTGACGCGGAGGGGGTCTGCCCTTCCCCCTTTCCCCTTCCCCCTTCACCAAACGAAATGGCCGACCGCCGCCTACAGGTTTTCTACACCGTCGCCAGGCAGCTGAGCTTCACCAAGGCGGCGGAGCAGCTGTTCATGACGCAGCCCGCGGTGACGTTCCAGGTGAAGCAGCTCGAGGAGCAGTTCAACACGCGCCTCTTCGAGCGCAGCCACGGCAAGATCTCCCTCACTCCGGCGGGGCGGCTGGTCATGGATTTCGCCGAGCGCATTCTCGCGCTGTCGGAGGAAATGGAGACGCGGGTCGGCGAGCTGACCGGCGCGATGAGCGGGCCGCTGCTGCTGGGGGCGAGCACGACCATCGCCGAATTCGTTCTGCCCCGCATCCTGGGCGAGTTCAGGGTGGCGCATCCCCAGGTGCACACCCACCTCACGGTCGGCAACTCCGAGATGATCGAGAACCGCGTCGCCGATCACGCGCTCGACCTGGGCCTGATCGAGTCGCCGTCGCACCTTCCGGGTGTCGTCACCGAGGTCTGCTGCGAGGACGAGCTGGTGCTGATCTGCGCGCCCGCCCACAAGTTTGCAAAGGCCGGGAGCGTGAAACCGGATGACCTTCCGGGCGAGCCGTTCGTGAGCCGGGAGCTGGGCTCGGGCACGCGCGAGTTCACCGACCAGTACCTGCGGCGCTGTCGGGTCGCACCCGAGGATCTCAATATCGTGATGGAGCTGGGAAGCCCGGAGACGATCAAAGGCGTGGTCGAGACCGGCCTCGGCGTCTCCATCATGTCGCGCGCGCGCGTGTTCAAGGAGCGCAAGCTGGGCATGCTGGTGGCAGTGCCGCTCGAGCCGCGGCTGATCCGCACCTTTTCCTTCGTGCATCCGAGGGAGAAGTTCCGCTCGAAGCTGCTGACGGCGTTCGTCGAGTTCGCCACCGCGCGGATGAAGCAGCTGGCGAACGAGGGGTGATGCGTCCCCTCGTTGCCACCATCGATTCCGCCGCGCTGAAGCACAACCTCGCGATCGTGCGCCGGCATGCCCCGCGCTCGCGCGTCCTGGCGGTGATCAAGGCCAACGCCTACGGCCACGGCCTGATGCGTGCGGCCGCGGCGCTGTCGGAAGCCGACGGCTTCGCGCTGCTCGAGCTGGAAGATGCCGTGCGGCTGCGCGAGGCCGGCTTCCGGCAGCGCATCGTGCTGCTCGAGGGCTTCTTCGACCCGGGCGAGCTGCCGGTCCTGCTCAAACACGGTCTCGCCACGGTGGTGCACAACATGGAGCAGGTCGCGGCGCTCGACGCGCTGCCCGACGGCGCGAAGCTCGACGTTCTGCTCAAAGTGAATTCCGGCATGAACCGGCTCGGGCTTGCTCCCAGCGAATATCCGCATGCGCTGGAACGGCTGCAGCGCAATACCCGCGTCGGCGGCATCACGCTCATGACCCATTTCGCGAATGCTGACGAGGCGCGCGGCGTGGCCTGGCAAATCGAGCGCATGCAGCGGCTGCCTGGCTACGACTCGCTCCCGCGCACCCTCGCCAACTCTGCCGCGATCCTGCGCTACCCCGAGACGCACGGCGACTGGGTGCGGCCCGGCATCATGCTCTACGGCTGCTCGCCCTTTCCCGAGGGCGCTGGCGGTGACGACGGGTTGAAGCCCGCCATGACGCTCGAGAGCAGCATCATCGCAGTCCAGGAGCTTAAGCCTGGCGACGCATTGGGTTACGGCAGCTCGTTCCGCGCCGAGCGCGGCATGCGCGTCGGCGTCGTCGCTTGCGGCTACGCGGACGGCTACCCCCGCCATGCGCCCACCGGCACGCCGGTCATGGTGGCGGGCCGGATGACCCGTACCCTTGGCCGCGTTTCCATGGACATGCTGTGCGCGGACTTGACGGCCATGCAGAAGGCGGGCGTCGGCTCGCGGGTGATCCTGTGGGGGGAGGGCGTTCCCGTAGAGCGCGTCGCCGAGGCGGCGGGGACCGTGGGCTACCAGCTGCTCTCCGCGCTCGCGCCGCGTGTCCGGATCGTGGAACGGTAGAACTGCCCCGCCCTACACGGTGTATCATCGTGCGGACCACCCGCTCGCACCGCCTGCATGTCCGGCTACCCGTCCCCCCTTAAACGCTACGCAGTGGCAGTCGCCGCGGTCGCTGTCGCTTTTGCGATCCGCTACGGCATCTACGGCACGCTGGACAATCGCCTGCCTTTCGCCTTCTTCACCTCCGCGACCTTGATCGCCGCGTGGTATGGCGGCCTCGGGCCGGGACTGCTCGCAGCCGCGGCGGGATTGCTGCTGGGGGATTTGTTCTTCCTGCCGCCGCGCCAGGAGGGCGAGGCCTACGGCGAAGTCGTGCGCACTGGCATCGGAATCTACGCCATGAATGCCGCGTTGATCGTGCTGCTGTTCGCGCTGCTGCATACGCGCTTGCGGGATCTCGAGGACAAGTTGAAGGGCGGCAGTCCCGAAGGGGGCGCTTCACCGCCGCCACAGCCCGATACCCGCGGCCAGACGCAACCTCGCTGAATCGCCGCTGTCGTCGTTCCGCGTTTTTCTTCCGATGGCGAAAGCCAAGTCCGTTTACAGCTGCACCGAATGCGGCGGCCAGGTACTGCAATGGCAGGGCCAGTGCCCGCATTGCCAGGCATGGAACACGCTGGTCGAAACCATTGCCGAGGCGGGCCCAGCCGGCGCGAACCGCTACGGACGGATCGCCGAAGCCGGCAAGCCGCAGCGCCTCTCGGAGGTCGAAGCGCGCGAGGAGCACCGCATGCCGAGCGGGCTGGAGGAGTTCGACCGCGTGCTGGGCGGCGGGCTCGTCCCGGGCAGCGTCGTGCTGATCGGCGGAGAGCCCGGCATCGGCAAGTCCACCCTTCTGCTCCAGTCCCTCGCCGAGGTCGGAAGATCGCGCCGGGTGCTCTACGTGACGGGCGAGGAGTCGCTGCAGCAGATCGCGCTGCGGGCGAAGCGTCTCGGCGTGGATGCCGGCGGCGTCATCATCCTCGCGGACACCAGCCTCCAGCGCATCGAATCGGTCATCCGCTCCGAGAAGCCGGAAGTGGCCGTGATCGATTCGATCCAGACGCTCTACTTCGACGAGCTGCAGTCGGCGCCGGGGTCGGTGGCGCAGGTGCGGGAATGCGCGGCGCGGCTGACCCGCCTCGCGAAGGCCGCCGGCGCCACGATGGTGCTGATCGGGCACGTCACCAAGGAAGGCGCGATCGCGGGTCCGCGCGTGCTCGAGCACATGGTGGACACCGTGCTCTATTTCGACGGCGACCCGCATTCCCGCTACCGGCTGATCCGCGCCTTCAAGAACCGCTACGGCGCGGTGAACGAGCTGGGCGTGTTCGCGATGGAGGAGCGGGGGCTGAAAGGCGTCTCGAATCCCTCGGCCCTGTTCCTGTCGCAGCACGGCTCGGATGTCGCCGGCTCGTGCGTGATGGTGACGCAGGAAGGCACGCGCCCGATGCTGGTCGAGATCCAGGCGCTGGTGGACGCTGCCCGCGCGCCCAACCCGCGGCGGCTCTCGGTCGGGCTCGAGCAGGCCCGTCTCGCGCTGCTGCTTGCGGTCCTGCACCGGCACGCGGGGATCGCCTGCTTCGACCAGGATGTGTTCGTCAACGCCGTCGGCGGCGTGAAGATCGACGAGCCGGCCGCAGATCTCGCGGTCCTGCTCGCGATCGTGTCATCGCTCAAGAACGCGCCGCTGCCGGGAAAACTGGTCGTTTTCGGCGAGGTGGGCCTGGCGGGCGAAGTGCGGCCGGTGCAGCGCGGCCAGGAGCGGCTGCGCGAGGCGGCCAAGCTGGGCTTCACACATGCGCTGATTCCCCACGCCAACAAGCCGCGGCAGGCGATCGCGGGGCTCGAGGTTATCGCCGTGCGCCGCGTCGACGAAGCAGTGGTGAAGGTTCGCGACCTGGTATCGAAGTGAAACGGGTTCCCTCTCCGCTCGGGAGAGGGTTGGGGTGAGGGAACGTTTGAGATGGATTCTTCCCATGGCACGTATCAATCCGTATGACGTCGGGCTCGCCAAGAACCCAGCGAACTACACGCCGCTCACGCCGCTGTCGCTCCTCGCGCGCACGGCCTACACCTATCCGCGCCGCGTTGCCGTGATCCACGGCGAGCGGCAGCTCGCCTGGGCGGAGGTTTATGCGCGTTGCCGGCGGCTCGCCTCCGCCCTCCAGCGCCGCGGCATCGGCGCCGGGGACACGGTGGCGGCGGTGCTTCCCAACGTGCCCGCGATGTACGAAGCGCACTTCGGCGTGCCGATGGCGGGCGCAGTGCTCAATACCATCAATACCCGGCTCGACGCCGCCACCATCGGCTTCATCCTGCGGCACGCGGAGGCGAAGGTGCTGCTCACCGACCGCGAGTTTTCCGCGGCGGTCGGGCAGGCGCTGGCACAGTTGAAGAATAGACCGCTGGTCATCGAGGTGGACGATCCCGCATTGGAGGGCGGCAGGCGGCTCGGCGGCATCGACTACGAGGAATTCATCGCGCAGGGGGACCCGGATTTCGAGTGGCTCCTGCCCGCGGACGAGTGGAACGCGATCTCGCTCAACTACACCTCCGGCACCACCGGCGATCCCAAGGGCGTGGTCTATCATCACCGCGGCGCCTATCTAAACGCCATCAGCAACATCGTGTCCTGGGGCATGGCCCCGCACCCGGTCTACCTGTGGACGCTGCCGATGTTCCACTGCAACGGCTGGTGCTTCCCGTGGACCATCGCCGCCGCGGCCGGCACTAACGTGTGCCTGCGCCGGGTGGACGCAAGAGCGATCTTCGATCTCATCCGCCGGCATCGCGTCACCCACTATTGCGGCGCGCCCATCGTGCACAACCTGCTGCTGAACGCCCCCGCGGAGTGGAAGCAGGGCATCGATCACACGGTCTTCGGCCTAGTCGCGGGCGCCGCGCCGCCGGTGGCGCTGATCGAAGGCATGGAGAAGATGGGCTTCAGCATCACCCATGTCTACGGGCTCACCGAGACCTACGGGCCCGCAGCGGTGTGCGCGAAGCACCCCGAATGGGACGCGCTGCCGCTGGAGAAGCGCGCGGAATTGAACGGCCGGCAGGGCGTGTGGTACCACATGCAGCAGGGCATGACGGTGATGGACCCGGCAACCATGAAGGCGGTGCTGTGGGACGGCGCGGCCATGGGCGAGATCATGTTCCGCGGCAATCTCACCATGAAGGGCTACCTCAAGAACGAGAAGGCCACGCGCGAGGCGTTCGCCGGCGGCTGGTTCCACAGCGGCGACCTGGCGGTGATGCAGCCCGACGGCTACGTCAAGATCAAGGACCGCTCCAAGGACATCATCATTTCGGGCGGCGAGAACATCTCCTCGCTCGAGGTTGAGGATGCGCTCTACCGGCACCCGGCGGTGATGACGGCGGCGGTCGTCGCGCAGCCCGACCCGAAGTGGGGCGAGGTGCCGTGCGCCTTCGTCGAGCTGAAGGAGGACGCGCGGGCGACCGAGGCCGAGTTGATCGAGCACTGCCGCGCCCGCCTCGCGCATTTCAAGGCGCCGAAGCGCGTGGTGTTCGGGGCGCTCCCCAAGACCTCCACCGGCAAGATCCAGAAATTCGTCCTGCGCGAGCAGGCGAAATCGGCTTCCGCCATTGATCGCTGAGAGCGTTCGGGAAAATACACTCCCCTCCTTCATCTAGGAGGGGTGACGCACGAAGTCCGCCGGGGTGGTGAGAGTCCGCATCGCGGCTGCGCGGCGGGCGTTCCGGCGAGGCGCGCGTTCCGGTAGAATCGCGCTTGAATCGATCCCTCCTTTTCGCAGCAGCTCCCGGTCCGATAAACGCCGATGAAAGTCCTCGTCACCGTCAAGCGCGTGATCGATCCCCAGGTCAAGGTCAGGGTGAAATCCGACGGCAGCGGCGTCGAGACCGCCAATATCAAGATGGCGATGAATCCCTTTTGCGAGATCGCGGTCGAGCAGGCGGTGCGCATGAAGGAGGCGGGCGTCGTCACCGAGATCGTCGCGGTCTCGATCGGCGTGCAGCAGTGCCAGGAGACGCTGCGCACCGCGTTGGCGATGGGCGCCGACCGCGGCATCCTCGTCGAGACCGGCATCGAGGTGCAGCCGCTCGGGATCGCCAAGGTGCTGAAGGCGATCGTGCAGAAGGAGAGCCCGCGCCTCGTCATCATGGGCAAGCAGGGCGTGGACGACGACAACAACCAGTCGGGCCAGATGCTGGCGGCGCTGCTCGGCTGGCCGCAGGGTGCGTTCATTTCCGCGATCGCGATCAACGGGGACAGCGCCGATTGCGTGCGAGAGGTGGACGCCGGGCTCGAGAAGTTGACGCTGAAGCTTCCCGCCGTCGTCACGACCGACCTGCGGCTGAACGAGCCGCGCTACGTGACGCTGCCCAACATCATGAAGGCCAAGAAGAAGCCGCTGGAGGTCTTGAAGCCGGAAGCGCTCGGTGTGGATGTCACGCCACGGCTGAAGATCCTGAAAGTGCAGGAGCCGGCGAAGCGCGGCGCCGGCGTGAAAGTCGCCGACGTGAAGGAACTGGTGGCGAAGCTGAAGAACGAGGCCAAAGTTATTTAGCGTTCCTCCCCCCTTGTGGGGGAGGATTGAGGTGGGGGGTCGGATAATGTCCCCCCATCCTAGCCTTCCCCCGCAAGGGGGGAAGGAACATTTGGTGAACGGATACGAAATGGCGGTATTAGTCATCGCGGACCACGACAACGCCCATCTCAAGCCGGGCGTGACCAACGCGGTCACCGCGGCCGGCAGGATGGGAAGCCCGATCACGATGCTGGTCGCGGGGCACCAGTGCGGCGCCATGGCGCAGGCCGCGGCGAAGATCGCGGGTGTCGCCAAGGTGCTGCTGTGCGACGCGCCGCAGTACGAGGGGCTGCTCGCGGAGAACCTCGCCGCGCTGAT
>JAHZNX010000062.1 GCA_020028375.1 Betaproteobacteria bacterium
GCGTTCGAGGCCGTGGGCATCTCCGCGGCGGAATCCGCAACCATCGCCACGCTCATGACGCGCGCCGATCTGCAGGGCTCCGAGGGGCACGGCGTCTTCCGCCTGCCCCAGTACATCCGCCGCATCCGGGGCGGGGCAGTCAAGGTGCAGCCCCAGATCCGCGTCGAGCGCGAGGCGGCCGGCATGGCGCTGGTGGACGGCGACAACGGCATGGGGCACCTCGTGATGCGCTTCGCGACGGAGAAGGCGATCGAGAAGGCGAAGACCGCCGGGATCGCCTGGGTCGGAGTGAAATGGAGCAACCACGCGGGACCGGCCTCGCTCTATGCCGCGATGCCGCTCGAGCACGACATGATCGGGCTCTACCTCGCGGTGGGAAACGCCAACCATCTTCCGCCGTGGGGCGGGCTCGACATGCTGCTCTCCACCAATCCGATCTCGGTCGCGGTGCCGGCCGGCGCGGAACCCGCGATCGTGCTCGACATGGCGACCACGGTCGCCGCCTACGGCAAGGTCAAGACCAAGGCGCAGCGCGGCGAGACGATGCCGGAGGGCTGGATGATGGACCGGCAGGGCCGCCCGCTCACCGATCCGCGGCGAGCGAACGAGGGCTTCCTGCTGCCGATCGGCGGCTACAAGGGCTATGGCCTCGCGCTCGTCTTCGGTCTGCTCGCGGGGACGCTGAACGGCGCCGCGATGGGGAAAGACGTGGTGGACTTCAACGCCGACGATACGACCCCCACGAACACGGGGCACGCCATCGTCGCGATCAACGTGGCGGCCTTTCAGCCGGTTGCGGAATTCAAGAAGAGCGTCGACGCGCTGGTCCGCGACCTGCGCAACTCGGAACGCCTGCCGGGCGTGGACCGCATCCGCCTGCCGGGGGAGGGCAGCCACGCGGCGCGCGCCGACCGGGTGAAGAACGGCATCCCGCTGTCCGCGCAGCTCGCCGCGAGCCTCAACACGCTCGCGGCGGAACTCAAGATTCAGCCACTCGCTTGAGGGATGAGGGATGCGGGATGAAGGCGGAGGGTGGAGGAGTCCTGATCTGTCGCCTCACCCCTCCGTCAGCCGTCAGTCGTCAGCCGTCACGCACCTCTGGAGTTTGCGCGTGATCTTCTGGCTCGTTCTTGCCGCAGCGACCGCCTGGCTGCTGTGGTACATGGTTAAGGTCCCGGGCGTTTCCTACACCGGGGCGCTGAAGCCGCTCACCGGCGAGGAGCAGCTCATTGCCGCCAATCTGCGCCGCCACGTCGCGGCGATCGCGAGCCGCGAGCACAACGTATTCCACGCCGCCGAGCTCGAAGCCTCGGCTCTGTACATCGAGAAGACGCTTGCCGGACTGGGCCATGCGCTCGCAGCGCAGCGCTACACGGTACCGGAAAGCCCCATGGTGTCGAGACCGGCCGAGGTGCGCAACATCGAGGTGGAGGTGCGGGGAAGCGCGCGGCCATCCGAAATCGTGATCGTCGGCGCCCATTACGATTCGGTGTTTGGTGCGCCCGGCGCGAATGACAACGGCTCGGGTGTCGCCGCGGTGCTGGAGCTTGCGCGCCTGCTCAAGGATGCGAAGCCGGCACGAACGCTGCGCTGCGTGCTGTTCGTCAACGAGGAGCCGCCGTTCGACCGGACCGCCGCCATGGGCAGCCGCGTCTACGCGCGGCGCTCGCGCGAGCGGGGCGAGAACATCGTCGCGATGCTCTCGCTGGAGACGATCGGCTACTACTCCGACGCTCCCGGCAGCCAGCGCTATCCCTTCCCGCTCAGCCTGTTCTATCCGTCGACCGGCAATTTCATCGCCTTCGTCACGAACCTGTCGTCGCGCGCGCTGCTGCATGATGCGCTCGCTTCCTTCCGCCGCCACGCAGAGTTTCCGTCCGAGGGCGTGGCGGCGCCCGCCTTCATCCCGGGCGTGGACTGGTCCGACCACTGGTCGTTCTGGCAGGAGGGCTGGCCGGCGCTGATGGTGACCGACACCGCGCCCTACCGCTATCCCCATTACCACACGGCCGGGGACACGCCGGACAAGGTGGACTACGAGCGCCTCGCGCGGGTGGTCACCGGGCTGCACCGGATGCTGCGGGACCTCGCTCAGGCTCCGTGATGAGCGGTCCCGCTACCCGCGCCCGTGACGCAGGTCACGGCGGGTACCGCGGGTTGCCTCGGTCTGCGCGCTGGGGCTAATCTCCCGCCATGACGCTCTTCTACCCGCGCTCCTTCCCGAGGCTGCTGGCGGTCGGGTTCACGCTCGTTGCGTTGCCGCTGATGTTCGCGCTCGTCAACAACGCCGTTTCGGTGGACCGCCTCGCCAATCGCAGCCAGAACGCGGTCTACCGGGCCGTGCAGGCCACCCAGAGCGGGCGCCGCCTTGCGCAGCAGTTGACCGCGCTCGAGCGCACCGCGCGCCAGATGGTGATCCTCGACGACCACTCGCTGCTCGATACCTACGCCGCGAATCGCCGGCAGTTCGAGCAGGCGGCGGCGGAATTCGCGAATCTCCCGCTCGATGCGGAGCAGAAGAAGGCGCTGGAGGACATCGTCCGCGGCGAGGCGGCGGCCTTCAGCGCGCTGTCCGGGGCCGGCCCGAAGAGCCGCGAGGCCGAGGTCGCGGTCGAGAGCTTCATCGGCCTGTCCGAGCAGGCCCAGGCCCTGGTCGCGCGCTCCAATGCGCTGATCGACCGCGAGGTCAATGCGATGCGCAATACCGCCGACCGCGCGCAGCGCATCACGTTGTGGCAGCTGCTCGCGCTGGTTCCGGTGGTGGTGTTCCTGGTGATCGGATTTTCCATCCTCATCGCGCGCCCGATCCGCCAGATCGACGCGGCGATCCGCCGCCTGGGCGGCGGGGAGCTGCACGTGCCGGTGGCAGTCAGCGGCCCGCAGGACCTGGTGCACCTCGGGGATCGGCTGGAGTGGATGCGGCGCGAGCTGCTCGATGTCGAGCAGCAGAAGAACCGCTTCCTGCGCCAGGTTTCGCACGAGCTGAAGACGCCGCTCACGGCGCTGCGCGAAGGCGCAGAACTTCTGTCCGAGGAGGCTGTCGGAAAGCTGACCCCGGAGCAGCGGGAGATCGCGGAGATCCTGCGCCATAACAGTGTAGAATTGCAGAAGCTGATCGAGGACCTGCTATCGTTCGGCGCGAGCCAGTTCCGCAAGGTCACCGTGGACCTCGGGCCGGTGGACATCCGGGAGGTGATCGGGCGCGTGGCCGAGGACCAGCAGCTCGCGATCAGGGCCCGGAACCTCACCCTCGACATCGCCGCCGAAGACGTGATGATCCCCGCGGATTCCGAAAAATTGCGCGTCGTGCTCGACAACCTTCTCTCCAATGCCGTGAAATTCTCGCCGCCGGGGGGCGTCATCGGTGTTGCCGCGCGCTTCGACGGCGATGCGCTCGAGCTCGACGTGACCGACCAGGGTCCGGGGATTCCGCGGGAGGAGCGGACCCGCATCTTCGATCCGTTCTACCAGGGAAGCCAGGCGGGCGCCGGCCCGCTGCGCGGCACCGGCATCGGGCTCTCGGTCGTGAAGGAGTACGTGTTCGCCCACGGCGGCAGCGTTGAAGTCATGGACAGCGGGCGCGGCGCCCACCTGAGGATCCGGCTCCCGCTCATCCGTGCGGAGACCGCCGCGTCGTGAGGAACCGCTTTCTCCTGCTCGGGTTCGGCTGCGCGGCGGCTCTCGCGGGTTGCGGCGTCGTGAAGATGGTCGAGCCCACGGAGCCGGCACCGTGGGTGCAGCCGGGCTCACGCCAGCCGGCCTCGGACGTCGAGAGCCTGCTGCTCTATTTCCAGCACATCAGGACGCTCGCCGGCCCCGAGGCTGGCCGCGAGCACGAGGCGGCGCGCCAGGCCTACGCCCGTTCGCGCACGGATTTCAACCGCATCCGCCTCGCCATGATCCTTTCGCTTCCCGGCACGGCGTTCACCGACGAGGCGCGGGCGGTGGACCTGCTCGAGACCGTGGCGAAGCACGAGGGCGGGCGGCTGCAGGGGCTCGCCGTGGTGCTAGGCGCGAGCCTGAAGGAGCAGCAGCAGCTTGCCGCCAACGCCCAGGCGCTGCAGCAGAAACTCGACGCGTTAAAATCGCTTGAACGCAGCATGATCGAAAGGAGCCGATGAACGCCCTGCGCGCCAGCATACTGGTGGTCGACGACGATCCGGACCTGCTGCGGCTCATGCAGATCCGGCTGACCGCCGCCGGCTACGCCGTTTCCACCGCCGAGAGCGCGGAACGCGCGCTCGCGCAGGTGAGCGCAACGCGCCCCCAGCTGGTGGTGACCGATCTCCGGATGGGCGGCATGGACGGCATGGCGCTGTTCGAGGCGATCCGCAGCGGGCACCCCATGCTGCCGGTCATCATCCTGACGGCGCACGGCACGATTCCCGACGCGGTATCCGCGGTGCAGCGCGGCGTGGCGGGTTACCTGGCGAAGCCCTTCGACCCCAGGGCGTTGCTGACGGAAGTGCAGCGCGCGCTGGCTACGGCGGGCGGCCCCCGGGGCGCCGGCGAAGACGGGGAGGGATGGCGCCGCGAGATCATCACGCGCAACCACGCCGTGGAGGACGTGCTGGCGAAAGCGCGGCTGGTTGCCGAGAGCGACGCGAGCGTGCTCATCTCAGGGGAGTCGGGGAGCGGGAAGGAGATGGTCGCACGCGCCATCCACAAGGCGAGCCCGCGGCGCGACCGCCCCTTCGTCGCGATCAACTGCGGCGCGATCCCCGAGCCGCTGCTCGAATCCGAACTCTTCGGCCACGTGCGGGGCGCCTTTACCGGGGCCGTGCGCGACCACAAGGGGCTGTTCCTCACCGCCAACCAAGGGACGCTCTTCCTCGACGAGATCGGCGACATGCCGGTCGCGCTGCAGGTGAAGCTGCTGCGCGTGCTGCAGGAGAAGAAGGTGCGGCCGGTCGGTTCCACCGACTCGAATGACGTGGACGTGCGCGTGATCTCGGCGACCCACCGCAATCTCGAGGCGGAGATGGCGGCGGGCAATTTCCGCGAGGACCTCTATTACCGGCTGAACGTGGTGGCGCTATCGATCCCGCCGCTCGGCGAGCGGCGCGAGGACATCCCGCTGCTCGCCGGCCACTTCCTCGCGTTCCTCGCCGCCAAGTACCACAAGACCGTCAACGGCTTCGCCCCGGAAGCGATGGAGCTCCTGGTCGCCGCCGCCTGGCCCGGCAACGTGCGCCAGCTCTACAACGTCGTCGAGCAGTCGGTCGCGCTCGCGACGACGCCCATCATCCCGGTGTCGCTCGCGCAGCAGGCGATCCAGAACCAGCAGGCCGAGTTCGCCTCGTTCGAGGAGGCGCGGCGGCGTTTCGAGCGCGAGTACCTGACACAGCTGCTGAAGATTACCGAGGGCAACGTCACGCAGGCGGCGCGGCTCGCCAAGCGCAACCGCACCGAGTTCTACAAGCTGCTCGGGCGGCACCAGCTCGATCCCAAATTGTTCAAGTCCCGTTAAATCCGGACATTGCGGGGGCTCACGCGCCCGCAATGCCGGTTTAACTGCGCGAGATCGAACGGACGTCCCAGCTGTAAGGGATTCCGCCGGGAAATTGTGTGCGCCGTTCATCTCGCGCGCACATCCACCGTTGTCGCTGCTCCGCGACAGCAAAACCCCTGCCGAATCACCCTGCTAGGCCTGACGTAGCGGGCCGCGTTGCCTAGGGGCGACATTCGGGCTCGCGGTGGGGGTGTTAACTCATTGATAAGACGTAACAATGCTGCCTGGTACGGCCATTGCGCCTGACCCCGGGGCTGCCCTTCCGTACGGGTCGTTTTTCTGTGGCTGGAGGAAAGGAGCGTTCGATGGATGCAGTGGGTTACACCCCGGGAAGTACGGGCGCCGTGGAGAAGCGGGCCAGGATCCTTTATTCGCTCTTGCTCGTCGCCGCGATGGCCGTGATCGGTTTCAGCGTCGTCGGCATCGCCGCCATGATGGGCTGGTTCGCTGCGGGCTGAGCGAGGAGCGGCGAAATGCCGAAGACGACAGCGAACGCGGTCCAGACCTGGAACTTGGGCGAGCTGCTGGCCGTGCTGTGCCAGGTCGCTCAGGATGCCGGCGAGCCGGAGCCCGGATCTCAAGGGGCGGAAGCGCAGCGCATCGCGCACGAGCCGCCCGCGACCGATCTAGAGTGAGCCCGGCCTTGAAG
Source organism: Betaproteobacteria bacterium (assembly GCA_020028375.1). Lineage (GTDB taxonomy): Bacteria > Pseudomonadota > Gammaproteobacteria > Burkholderiales > SG8-41 > SG8-41. The sequence goes on from JAHZNX010000062.1 coordinate 6,162, forward strand.
ATCCATTGCGCGCTGGTGTTGATCGCATTGCTCGGCGCAGCGAGCCTTGCGGCCGCGGCGGACGCGAAGGATGCGGCGGCTCCTGCGACCGCGCGCGACGCCGTATCCGAATCCAGCGGCGAGCCGCTGGCCCAGGTTCGCCTCGTCGGCGAATTCTCCGGATTCGCGGGTTCGAAGGCCAACGCCCGCAGCCTGGTGGCGGGATTGCGGCAGGGCACCGAGATCACGCTCACCGCGCCCGGCGCCGGCGGCCAACCCGGCACGGCGACGCGGCTCGTCCCGGCCACCCGACCCATGGATTACGGCAACGTCCGCGTTGCGCTCGTGCTCGCGCGGGAACAGCTCGCCCAGCTCGGTATCACCCAGCCCACGCCCGGCCAGATCAAGGCTGTGCTTGCCGGCGGGGGAATCGCGAGCCGCACGAACGGGCGCTCCGCGAGTCCCTTCCTGCATCCGGGCTTGCTGCAGATGCGGGCGGGCGGCATGAGCTGGCCGAAGATCGCCGGCACCATGGGTATCACGCTCGCGCAGGCCAAGGACGGCAGGGTCCGCCCGGCCGGCGCCGCCGCGTCGCCGGACTCAAGCCGTCCGGCCGCGGCAAAGGGGGGAGGGGGTATCGTGCCGCTGGCGGTCGCGGGATCCGAGGTTCCGCCGCTCCGGCGCGCGAGCGCCACGCCGGCACCCATCTCTTCGGCCTCGATTACGAAAACCTCCGCGGGCGGTCCAAGGACCGAGCCCGTTGCCAAGCCGGCCGTAGCGGCGCAACGTCCCGCCACGGCCGGGCCGGGACCGGTAGTTCGCCTTCCCAAGGCGAGTGTCGTGGCCGCGGCAGACGCCGCGCCAGGGGTGGAGAAGGTCGCAATACCCGCGCAGGACGGCACTCAAGGCGGGTCTGCCAGCATGACAGCCGCAGCACCCGCCGCTTCTGATGAGTCCACCGGATCCGAGGAAGGCCACGCAGCGGAGTGACGCTGGCCGATTGACAACACGCGCGGCCCGGGCAGGGCCCCCTCGGGCCGCGGATCATCCAGGTCCCACAGGGAGAGGCGAACATGGCAATCCTCAATCATGGAAGGCTCAAGCTCATTCATGCGGAGTTTCGCGGCGACGACGCGGTGGAGTTCGAAATACTCGAAGTCATGCTGCGCATGGGGGAAGTCTCGCGCACGCGGATCGACACCGATACCAGGATGGTCCGCCTCGCGTTCAAGGCGCTCGAGCGGATGATCGTCGACTACGCCGGCAGGACCGGTCAGCGCTACCCGACCTACCTGATGCTGTCCAGGTACCTCGACGAGCGGGAGGCGCCGGCCCAGGCCGAGCCGACGCGCGTCATCAGCATCCAGAAATGACCGTCAGCGCGGCGACGTGAGGGACGGCATGGCGGGGTTTCATTTTCACTGGAAGGCCAAGCGTTGGCGGTCCACCCTGCGCCTGATCTCGCTGCACGTCGTCCTCACATTGCTCGCCGTCGGAATAGCGTTCGCACTGCCAGTCGCCGCCCAATACATCCTCTACCAGTGGTGGCCACTGGTCGCAGCCGACGCCGGCCTGCTGCTGGCTTCGGAAATCAGCCTGGCTGCGTCCTTGGTGCTGTTTTTCAACATGTGGCGCGTCGCCGCCGAGAACCGCCTGAAGGGCAAGGTCGCCGACATGGCCTCGCTGGTCTACGCGCGCCACCGCGCGAACTGGCTGACGCGATGGCGCGACCGTAGCCTCATCAGGAAGCTGCCCGCGGCGCGTGACGCCTTCGTCCTGACGCTGACCGGATACGACACACTCGCGGACGAGAAAAGCCCGTTGCGAGAGCCTCTGCAATCGGCCTACGAAATCCGCGTGATGCTGCTCAATCCCGCCGCCCGCGCAACGGAAAAGCGGGTCAGCTCGCTGCCGGAGGAGATCACGCAGCAGTCGTATGCCGAGGAGGTGGAAGCGAGCATCGCTTATTTGACGATGCTGCGCACTCTGGGAAAGAGGGTGACGCTCAAGTTCTACGAGGACGAGCCGTTCTGGAAGGTGATCGTGCTCGGCGACTATTTGTGGGTCCAGTATTGCCACAGCGGCGTCGAAGTGAAGGATCAGCCGGAATACATGTTCGCCCTCAATCCCGGCAACCCCCGGCTCGGCCTGTTCGTGCCGTTCTACATGTACTTTCTCGAGCAATGGAGCGACGCACGCCAACCGCGCTACGACTTCGACACCCGCGAGCTGGTCTATTGCGACGACCGCGGCCGCGAGATCCGTCGCGCTCGCTTCTTCAGCCGCAGCGCACCCTCGCCGGCGTTGCTCCATCCCCCGGCGGGGCCTGCGGCCGCCGCTTCGGCAGCCACGCATTAGCGCCGGGCAGTGGAAGCGAGCGTTTAGGCTGGGATGGCTCCCCGCCCTGCCCGCGGGATGCGCGCTGCTGCAAACTGCTTCAACCTTTGACGCGTGAAATGCGAACGACCTCGGGAATGCGCCGGAGCGCGCGCATGATGCGCGCGAGATGCAGGCGGTTGGAGACCTGCAGCGTGAAGAACATGTTGGTATAGCTGCTGCCGTCCTCGGGATCCACCGCCACGTTCTGGATGTTGGAGCCCGCCTCCGCGATCTCGGCGGCGACTTTGGCGAGCACGCCGCGCTGATTTGCCGCGACCAGCTTGATGCTGACCTCGAACGGCTTGCGGGTCTCGGGCTCGGGGTCCCAGGCGACGTCGAGCACCCGGTCCGGGTCATGGCGCGCCTTGGCGACGACCGAGCAATCGTGGGTGTGGATCACCATCCCTTGGCCCTTGCTGATGATGCCGATGATGGGGTCTCCCGGTATCGGCCGGCAGCACTGTGCAAACTGGACCGCCATGCCTTCCGAGCCGTGGATGATGACCGAGCCTTGCGCGGGCGCCTCGTTCGGGCCCGGCTCGCCCCGCGAGAGCAGCCGCCGCGCCACTACCGCCGACAGCCGCTTGCCGAGGCCGATGTCCGCGAAAACTTCCTGGCGCGACTTGGCGCCGGCGTCGCGCACGAACTTATCCCATTGAGCATCCTTGATGTCGGCCGACGCGGCGCCGAGCGCGGTCAGCGCCTGGTTGAGCAGGCGCTCCCCGAGCTTTGCCGATTCGTGGAAGTGCATCGTCTTGAGGAAATGACGGATGCGCGAGCGCGCCTTGCCGGTCGCGACGAAATTGAGCCACATCGGATTGGGCCTGGCATGCGCCGCGGTGATGATCTCGACCCGGTCGCCGTTCTTCAATTCGGTGCGCAGCGGCATCAGCTCCTGGTTGATCTTCGCCGCCACGCAGCGGTTGCCGATGTCGGTGTGCACGGCGTAGGCGAAGTCCACCGCGGTCGCCCCGCGCGGCAGCGACAGGATCTTGCCCTTGGG
>JAHZNX010000293.1 GCA_020028375.1 Betaproteobacteria bacterium
TGGAAACGGTGGTCGACCGCTACCAGGGCGGGCGCTTCAACCGTCCCAACGACGTCGTGTGCCGCTCCGATGGCAGCCTCTACTTCACCGACCCGGACAAGCGCATAGCCTACGCCCGGCGGGAAATACCCGGCCCCGCCGGCATCGACAATTTGTGGGACGGCGCGTGCGTCTATCGCGTGGCGACCGATGGCGCGGTGAGCGTGGTGGCGCACTGCGAGTACCCCAACGGGCTCGCGTTCGCGCCGGATGAGCGCACGCTCTACGTCGCGAACACGCGCTCCTCGAAATACATCCACGCGATCGAGCTCGACGCGGCCGGCAACATGACGGGGCGGCGTATCTTCGCCGACATGAACGAGGGCACGGAGCGCGGCATACCCGACGGGCTCAAAGTCGACTCGCAGGGGCGCGTCTACTGCACCGGGCCGGGCGGCATCTGGGTCTTCACCCACGGTGGAAAGCGCGTCGGGATCATCCGGTTTCCCGAGCAGGCGGTGAACTTCGCGTTCGGCGGCCCCGACCTGCGGACGCTCTTCTGCTGCGCGCACACCTCCGTCTATACCCTGCGGGTCAAGGCGCCCGGCCAGCCGCATCCGTGGTATCGCCTGCGGGCGCGATGACCAGATCGTAGCCGGCTCTTCCTTCGCTGGTCCCGCTCCGGACGCGCCTACGCGCGTTCGCGACGCGCCATTCTCGACGCACGCGCCGTGCGGATAGAATGCATGCCGTCACACTCAACCGAAAGGACCCTCCATGGACCCCAGCCTCGCAGCACTGGATCAGGTACGAAGCGCGGCCATAGACCTCGGCATGAAGTTCGGCCCGAAACTGATGGTCGCGATCATCATCATTGCCGCGGGCTACTTTACCGCGCGTTGGACGGCCGGGGGGATAGGGCGCTTGCTCCGTCCATTCGAAATCGAGCCGCCGGTGCGCCAGCTCCTGCTGAATGTCACCCGGGTGCTGGTGCTGATCCTGTTCGCGATCATGGCGCTGCAGAACCTGGGGGTGGAGCTCCTCCCCCTCATCGCGGGCTTGGGGGTGGCGGGCGCGGGGATCGCCCTTGCAATGCAGGGCGTACTCGGGAACGTAGTCGCCGGGCTGACGATTATCCTCACCCGGCCGTTCCGCGTCGGAGAGTACATTTCCATCGTCAAGGAAGAGGGTCAGGTTGCGGATATCAGCCTCGCCAGCACGACGCTGACCCACCCCGATCGCTCGCGGGTGGTCATCCCCAATCGCAAGATCGTGGGCGAGATCCTCCACAACTACGGGCGGATCCGGCAGATGCAGATCGAGGTCCGCGTCGCCTACGACGCCGATCTGAACCACGCGCTCGCGACAATCCGGGAGCTGCTGCAGTCGAACGCAAGGGTTCTGAAGGATCCCGCGCCGTCGATACAGGTGACCCAGCTCGCCGATTCGTCCGTGACCATCGGCGTCTCACCCTGGGCCACCGTATCGGATTACGGCGCCGCCGGCGGGGAGATTAAAAAGGCAATCGTCGAAGCCTTCCGCGCGCGCGGCATCGTCATCCCGCCCCCGCGGCGCGAGGTGCGGTTGCTCGGAGGCGCCGCTCCCGCCGAGCGCGGTGCGGCGTAGGCGGGCGGCAGGTCAGCTCGCCGTCAGCGGCGCGAGCGTCACCTCGACCCGGCGGTTGGCGGCGCGGCCCTGCTCCGTCGCGTTGCTCGCGATCGGGTGATCCTCGCCGCCGCCGGCTGTCATCATGCGCGCCTGCGCGACGCCCCGGCTCACGAGGTAGTCGGCGACGGATGTGGCGCGGCGCTGGGAGAGCTGCCGGTTGTATTCCGCGGTGCCGGTGCTGTCGGTATGGCCCGCGACCTCGATGATGGTCCTGTCGTATTTCTTCGCCACCAGAGCGACGCCGTCGAGCACCTTGTAGAACTGCGCGTTCAAGTCGGCGCTGTCAGTGCGGAAGGTGACGTTGCCGGGCATGTTGAGGATGATGTCGTCGCCCTTGCGCGTGACGGTCACCCCGCTGTCGCGCATCACTTTCCGCAGCTCGTCTTCCTGCTTGTCCATGTAGGCGCCGACCGCGCCGCCGGCGAGCGCGCCGACGCCGGCGCCGATGAGCGCCCGTTGCCGGCGCTGCTTGGCGTCGTTCCCGGAGATCATTCCGACCGCCGCGCCGGCCCCCGCGCCAATGAGCGCGCCGTAGGTCGCGCTCGTCGTCTTGGTCTCGCCGGTATAGGGATCGGTGGTCTGGCAGCCTGCGGCGAGGCCGACAGCAAGCAACGCCACAAGAGCGGCTTTCACACTGGAATTCTTCGTGAGCATGATGGGTCCCCTTGAAATTCTACACGTCCATAATAGGGAGAGGACCACGTTGCCAGGAGGCACTTTGTCGCAGTCGCGCACCGGTCAGTCGGCCTTCATTCCTCGTTCCCGGATCACGACGGCCCACTTCTTCAGCTCGGATTCCATGGTGGCGGCCGCCTGCTCCGGCGTGCTGCCGACGACGTCGAGCCCCTCCGCCTCGAAGCGCTCGATCGTTTCGGGAAAGGCCATCGCATTCCGGAAGTGGTTGTTCAGCGCCAGGATGATCTCGCGCGGCGTGCCCTTGGGCGCGGCCAGCACGAACCACGCGACGAACTCGTAGTCGGGCAGCCCCGACTCGGCGATCGTCGGAACCCCGGGCAGCGCCGCGACCGGCTTAAGGCTGGTCACCCCGAGCGCGCGCAGGCGGCCGGTCTGCACGAAACCCACCGCGCCGGCAACGCCCGAAAACGCGACGCCCACCTCGCCGCTGATCGCCGCGATCAGCGCCGGGCCGCCGCCCTTGAATTGGACGGCCTGGATGTCCACCTTGCCGAGCAGGTTGAAGAGTTCCCCCGCAATGTGCGGATTCGTGCCGACGCCCGCGGCGGCGTAATTGAGCGCGCCGGGGCGGGATTTGGCGAGCTGCAGCAGCTCGCGCACCGTTTGCGCCGGCACCGACGGATGCACGCTCAGGAACGAGGGCGTCGTGGACAGGATAGTGATCGGCTCGAAGTCCTTGAGCACGTTGTACGGGACCTTGGCGTACATCAGCGTGTTCGTCACCATCGGCGTGGTGTTGAGGATCCGGCGGAAACGGCGAGATCAGGCGTATCGCGCGCTCGGGGTACTTCCCCGTCTGCGCCAGCGCCGCCGGCATCGCCGCCGCAATCAACGCATATAGCAATACTCTTATCGCCACTCGTTCCATGACTCACGCCTCCTCGTTGTTGTAGGAGTTTTGCACTGCGAACATAGTGGACGCTCGGCGTGACCGTCAACCGTCACCCGCACATCGTCAATCGTCAGTCATCACCCGGTGCAGGCCTCGTCACGCATCACTCATCACCGCACCCGTGCGATCCACCGGTCCATCTTTCCTTCGAGTATGTCGAACGGCATCGCGCCGTCCTTCAGCAGCTCGTCGTGGAAGGCGCGCAGGTCGAACTTCTGGCCGAGCTTCGCCTGCGCCCGCTCGCGCAACTCCAGGATCTTCAACTGACCGATCTTGTAGCCAAGCGCATACCCTGGCCACGACATCTGGCGTTCGACCGAGCTGGCCACGCCGCCCTCGAAATCGGCCCAGAGGTACGGGCCGACCGTGTTGTCCCGCATGTACTGAATCGCCTGCTCGCGCGACCAGCCCTTTACGTGGAGCCCGACGTCGGTGACCATTCGCGCGGCATGAACCTGGTCCCCGGCCAGCTTGTTCAAGTGCTGGTACGGGTCGTGGTACAGCCCCATATCGAAGCCGAGATCCTCGCCATACACCGCCCACCCTTCCACGTAGGCGTGCCAGTGCCCCACCCTGCGGAAACCGGGCAGCGCGCGGTTTTCCTGGGCAAGCGCCATCTGGAGGTGGTGCCCCGGCAAAGTTTCATGCAGAAACAGGGATACGGACACACCCATCGGCTCCTTCTTCAACGCCCGCAGGTTCAAATAGAACACCGCGGGCCGTCCCCGGGTCGCCCGCCAGTACTGGTTCGGCGCCGATTGCTCGCGATACTCCTCCACCTCGCGGATTTCGTACTGCGCCCGCGGCAGACTGCCAAAGAGCTTTCCGAGCTGCGGGTAGACGCGCTCGTGCAGCAGGTGGTAGGCCTGGATGACGTCCTCCACTTTCGCGTAGCGAACGCGCTCGTTCCGGAGCTTGGCCGCCCAGTCTCTCAGATCACCATCGAACCCGGAGGCTTTCTTCAGCGCCTCCATCTTCTCCCGCAAGCGGGCCACCTCCCGCTGCCCAAGGTCGATGATTTCCTGCGGCGTCAGCGACGAAGTCGTCTGTGCCCGAATGTAATGGGCATACAGCCTGTCCCCGCCGGGAAGGCCCGTGAGGCCGGCGGTCGCGCGGCACTTGGGAAGGTACTCGTCCCGCACGAAATCGCGCACGCGCCGGTAGGCGGGAACGATCTGCGTGCGGATGGCATCTTCATAGGCGGCGGCGAGCCGCTTGCGGTCCTCTCCTTCGATTTCCGCGGACATGTTGACGATCGGCTCGTAAAACGGGCTTTGCCTTAAGTCGTCCGCGATCATCGCGGTGAGCTGCGGAAGGGTCTTCTCCATCACCTCCCGCGGCTGCACGAAGCCGCGCGCGATTCCGCGCCGCATGTTGGCAATCGCCGTGTCCATCCAGCCGACGAAGCCGGTTATCCGCTTCAGGAAATTCTCGTAGTCGACGGTGTTGCGGAACGGCTGCGGGCCTTTGCCCGAACCCCAGATGGGGAAGGTGGAGATGAGATTGAACCCGCCCTGATCGATGGGCAGCAGGTGGAGATCGAACTCCAGCCGGTCCAAGCATCGCAGCTGGTTGTACTGGAAGACGTCGTAGCTCAGCTGGTCGTGCTCGTCCAGCCGGTTCCGGTCGAAAGCCTTCAGGTTCTCGAGGCCCCGCCGGCAGAACTGGCGCTGCGCCTCTCGATGCTCGTCGGAAATGTCGTTGGCGAATTGCCCGTCGTACTCCCGCCAGCCGTTCATCGTGGCGAAGAGCGGGAACAACGGCCGTGAAGCAACGGCGTGGTCGAGGAACAGGCGGTTGAGCCTCCTTGAGATTTCCTGCGCCTCGACGTCCGGATCCTGCGCGAGCGCGAGCGGCGCCGCGAGTGCAACCAACCCCGCCACCAGGATTCCGATCCGTTTCATGGCGCGCAGCATACCACCGGCTCGAGCCCCCAAGGGCACAGCTGGAATCTGGCGTGATACTCTTTCCACTCCAGTCTCCTCCAAGAGAGGCCCCCGTATGGCAGCCACTCCACAACGCGCCACACCAGCCGAACCGCTGCGCGTGGCGCGACTAAAAACGCTGCTCGGCGACTACCCCACTACCCGGGCGCTGCGGCGCGGCGAGCTGACCTCATCGCGGGTCGCTTTCGATTTCGCCGATGTTCCGCAGGTCGCAAGCGCGTTCAAGCGCACCGTGCGGAACCTCGAGTTCGATGTCTCCGAGCTCGCCATCGTGACCTACCTGATGGCCAGGGCGCACGGGAAACCCTACGTGCTGCTGCCGGCGGTGGTGCTCGGGCGCTTCCAGCATCCGTTCCTGGTGTACAACTCGGCGCGCGGCGAGCTGCGCCCGCAGGACCTTAATGGCCGCCGCGTCGGAATCCGCTCCTACTCGGTAACGACAAGCATGTGGCTGCGCGGCATACTCGCCAACGACTACGGGGTCAACACCGACTCCGTGCGCTGGGTGACGTTCGAGGAGCCGCACGTGGCGGAGTTCAGGGATCCCCCCTCGGTCGAGCGCGCGCCCGAGGGACGCGATCTGCTCAAGATGCTGCTCGATGGAGAAGTGGACGCCGCGGTGATGCGGGACACCCATCTCCCCGACCCGCGCCTGAAGCGGCTCATTTCCGATCCGGACCAGGCGGCGCGCGACTGGCACGCCAAGAACCGCGCGATCCAGATCAACCACATGGTGGTGGTCAGGGATTCACTGTCGAAGTCCGATCCGGACGCCGTGCGCGAGATCTACCGTCTGCTCCGGGAAGCCAAGCGCCGCGCGCCCGCGCCCGCCGCGGGCGAGCTCGACATGACGCCCTTCGGCCTGGAGGCGAACCGCCGCAACCTCGAGGTCGCGATCGACTACGTCCACCAGCAGCGGCTCATCCCCCTTCGCCCACTTCACGATGTCGGCGGCGATGATTGCGGCAAACTCTTCCGGCGAGCTCGACAGCGGATCGGCGCCTTCGCGCGACAGCTGCTCGCGCATGACCGGATCCTGCAGCATGGTCCGGAACTCGCCGTTCAACCGGGTCACGACGGGCTTCGGCATCCTGGCCGGTCCGAGCACGCCGTACCAGCCGCTCACCTCGAATCCGGGGACCCCTGCCTGGTCCAGCGTCGGCACGTCGGGAAGCGCGGATGAACGCTGCTTCGGCGTGACCCCCAGCGCGATCATCCTGCCGGTCTTGATGTGAGCGATCGAGGCCGGGATCGAGGGAAAGGCGAGCTTGAGGTGCCCGCCCAGGAGATCGATCATCGCCTGGCCCTGCCCCTTGTACGGAACGTGAGTGAGCTTGACCTGGGTGTGCATCTGGAACAGCTCACCGGCCAGGTGGCTGGGGGAGCCCACGCCGGAGGAGCCGAAATTGAACTCGCCGGGTTTGGCGCGGGCGAGCGCGATGAAATCCTTAACCGATCGCGCCGGGATGGACGGGTGCACCACCAGCACGTTTGGCACCATGGCCACCATCCCGATGGCGAGTAGATCCTTGACCGGGTCGAACCGCAGCCGGTAGATGGACGGATTGATCGCGTATCCCGAGGGAACGATGACGATGGTGTGCCCGTCGGGTGCCGCGCGGGCGACCATCTCCGCGGCGATGGTCTGGTTGGCGCCGGGCCGGTTATCGACGACCACCTGCTGGCCCAGCCGGTCGGAGAGCCTCGGACCGAGCGTGCGGGCCAGTATATCCGTCGCGCCGCCCGGGACGACGCCGACGAGAAAACGGATCGGCCGTTCCGGATACTCGGCGAAAGCGCAGCACGGGGGAACGCCGCACGCCAGCGTGAAGAGGAGCATTCCGATCCGCCGTCTCATGACGATCTCCCCCGACCCGCCCGGCTCGCTCACGCGGCCTTGAGCGAGAACTTCTGGAGGTACTCGATCCTGCCTGGCTGGTCCATGTGCTCCTCCCTGGATGACTCAATTCAGGGCCTCAGGGCCCGGTAGAGAAACGGCAGGCTCACGTCCATCCGGTAGTCGATGTCGGAGTGGTTGTCGTCGAATTCCTCGTAGGTGTGGCGGATGCCGGCTTGCGCGAGGCGCTGCGACAGGATGCGCGCGCCGAAGTGGAGGTGGTACTGGTCGCGCCAGCCGCAGTCG
>JAHZNX010000294.1 GCA_020028375.1 Betaproteobacteria bacterium
TCCCCCCGGGGCGTGGTCGGTGCGCCACGAAAGCTCGCACCAGAGGTTCCGATGGCGGCGTAGCATCTCGCGCACTTCCCGGGGTGGCGCGAATCCGGCATGCGCCCACAGCACGCGGGCGCTGGGGTCCTGCTTGAACACGCGCTCCACCGCGTCAGCGTCGGAGTGCATGTGGAGGAGCAGCTTGCTCTCGCGCGCGAGTTGCACCATGCGCCGCACCACCGGGAGGTCCGCGTCGGCCCCGTAGACGTGAAATTCGCCGATGGCGACGTAGCGGTAGCGCTTGAGCCGTTCTTCGACGTAGGTCACGATGGATTCGTCGCGCACCCAGGTCGAGATATCCGAACGCACTCGATAGGGACGCAGCTCCGGGATGATGATGTCCGGAGCCGCCTGGTACAGCGCCTGCGTACCGTCGTCGTCCGAGCTCGAAACCAGGGCGCGCCGCACGCCCGCCTTGCGCAGGATCGCGATCGCCGACTTCTCGGGCAGCGCACCCCGCGTATCGTGGCTGTAGTGGATGTGGGCGTCGAAGATTGGAAGCTCGGCCGCCCACCCGGCGGCCGGCAGCACCAGCCCAACCACCAGCAGGAATAGGCGACTCACGGCTGATAGATAATCCACCACCAAAGCCGCCACTTCGGTATGAATGCTTGGTCTATGCGTCGCCGGCAGCGGGCATGCCCCGCGCCAACCTGCCGGCGATGGTGTCGATCAACCGCCGGGATATGCTGATCGGCGGCGGCAGCTTCGGGAGCTGGTCAGGCTCGAACCAGCCCGCTTCCTCGATCTCGACGCCGTCGGGGCGGATTTCGCCGCCGGCATACTCCGCCGTGAAGGCAATCATCAGCGAGTGGGGAAACGGCCACGGCTGGCTGCCGAAGTAGCGAATGTTCTTCACTTCGACGCCGACTTCTTCGCGCGTTTCGCGAGCCACCGTATCCTCCAGCATCTCGCCCGGCTCGACGAAGCCGGCGAGCGCCGAGAAACGCCCCTTCGGAAACGCCGGCTTGCGGGCGAGCAGCAGCTTCCTGCCGTGCGTCACGAGGATCATGATCGCGGGCGACACCGGCGGATAGCTGGTGAAGCCGCAGCGTGGACACTCGCGCGAGCGCTCGTCCCGGCGCGGCTCCGTCGGCGCGCCGCAGCGGCTGCAGTACTGGTGATTGCGGTCCCATTCGAGGAGCTGGTACGCCCGCCCCGACAGCGCGGCAAGAGTCGTCTCCACGAGCCCGAACAGGTCGCGCAGCCCGAGAGGTGCCCATCCCCGGGGCAGGGGCTGCGACTCGGAAATCTCGACCACGTAGCAATGCCTGCCCTCGTAGAGCCCGAGATACTGGCTGCGCTGCGGCGCGAGACCGTGCTCCGAGAGGTCCACGCAGCACGGCATGGCGGGCCGCTCGTCGCCGTTCACGACGAGAATCTCCGCCTTGCGGAACGCGAACCACAATGCAGGCTCATTGCGTTCTTCCGGCGGCGTCACGAGGGGAATGTATTCAGCCATGGGTCAGCCACGATCCATCATGTCACGCCTTCTCGAGCTTGCGCCAGAGCGTCGCCCCCTTGCTCGCCTTGTCGATGTCCTCGAGGATGCGGGCGTGCTCGGCAAGCTCGTCCTTCGTGGCGCGGATGACGATCAGCTCGAGCTTGCCGTGCGTCGCCTCGGCCGCAGCGACGGCGGCGGGAGTAGCCTCGACTTCCATCACCAGGCTCTCCTGGCCGCGCGTCATGGCGAGATAGACCTCGGCGAGGAGCCGCGCGTCGAGCTGCGCGCCGTGCAGCGTGCGGGCGGAGTTGTCGATCTGGTAGCGCTCGCACAGCGCGTCCAGGCTGTTCTTCTTGCCGGGATGCAGGTCCTTCGCGAGGCGGAGCGTGTCCACGATCCCCGGGCAGTAGTCGGTGACCGGCTTCAATTCAGCCAGGTCGAGCTCGCGGTTGAGGAAGGCGACGTCGAAAGCCGAGTTGTGGATGACGAGCTCGGCGCCGCCCAGGTAATCGAGGAACTCGGCGGCGACGTCACGGAATTTCGGCTTGTCGCTCAGGAACTCGGTGGTCAGTCCGTGAACCTCGAGCGCGCCGGCATCGCTCTCGCGCCCCGGATTGAGATAGCGGTGGAAGTCGTTGCCGGTGAAGCGGCGATTCACGAGCTCGACCCCGGCGATCTCGATGATGCGGTGGCCCAGCTCGGGCTCCAGCCCGGTGGTTTCGGTATCCAGTACGATCTGTCTCATCGGATGACGACGGCACGATGACGAGTCAATCCACGACCCGCGATCCGCGCTTCTCAAGCGGATGCCGTAATTATAAACTGCGGCCATGACTGCCAGCTCCCGTTCGCGCGATGCGCCCGACTGGTTCGCCACGCCGCTCGGGCGCTACCTGCTCGAGCGCGAGCAGGCGTACTTCGACAAGGCGGTGGCCGACGTCTTCGGCTACAACGCGTTCCAGCTTGGCCTCACCGGCATAGACCTGCTGCGCACCAGCCGCATTCCGCTGCGCTGCCGGGTGGATCTCGACGGAGCGGCTGGATTGCGCGCGGACTTCCGGGACCTGCCCATCGCGAGCAGCAGCGCCGACCTCATGGTGCTGCCGCACGTGCTCGAGTTCAGCGACAACCCCCATCAGATCCTGCGCGAAGTCGCGCGGGTGCTGCTGCCCGAGGCGCAGGTCGTGATCGCGTGCTTCAACCCGTGGAGCCTGTGGGGCTTCCGGCGCGCGTTCGGCCGAAAAAGGGGCTACCCCTGGAACGGGCGGTTTATTCATCTGGCGCGAATCAAGGACTGGTGCGCGCTGCTGGGCCTGGAGATCACCGCCGGCCACATGGGCTGCTACGTGCCGCCGTGCACGACCGAGAAATGGCTCGCGCGCTTCGCCTTCATGGAGGCGGCCGGCGACCGCTGGTGGCCGATCGCGGGCAGCGTCTACTACCTGCAGGCAGTAAAGCGGGTCCGCGGCATGCGGGTCATCCTGCCCCGCTGGAGCGAGCGCCTGACGCCAGCCAAGAACCTCGCCCCGGCGCCGAAGAAGGTCGCGCGGCCCGAGGAAGCGCTGACCGCGCGAAATGGCATGACCGGTCACGGATCCCGACAATGACCGACACCGTCGAGATCTATACCGACGGCGCGTGCAAGGGCAACCCCGGTCCCGGCGGCTGGGGCGCACTCCTCATGCGTGACGGCGTGACGCGCGAATTTCACGGCGGAGAAGCGCACACCACGAACAACCGTATGGAGCTCGTCGCCGTGATCCGCGCGCTGGAA
>JAHZNX010000295.1 GCA_020028375.1 Betaproteobacteria bacterium
CAGCACCACGTGCGCGGCACGCGCCTTCACGGCCGCGATCTTGATTTGCGGCGTCGTGACCGGCATCACGATCGTTGCGTGGCAGGCGAGCTGCTGCGCCGCGAGCGCGACGCCCTGCGCGTGGTTGCCGGCGGAGGCGGTGATCACGCCGCGCTTCAACACGGCCGGTGGAAGCTGCGCCATCTTGTTGTACGCCCCCCGCAACTTGAACGAAAATACCGGCTGCATGTCCTCGCGCTTGAGCAGCACGCGGTTGCCGGTGCGCGCGGAGAGCGCGGGCGCGAGCTCAAGCGGCGTCTCCACCGCCACGTCGTAGACGCGGGCGCCGAGGATTTTCTCGAGATAGTCGTTCTTTTTCATGACCGACTTGATGCAGGCCGTAAAGGGTAGCATACGCCCACCGTTTACCGCTTACCGGTTAGCGCTTACCATTCAAACATGACTCAAGATGAAATGAAGCAGGCGGCGGCGAAGGCCGCGATAGCGCACGTTCCCGATGATTGCGTACTGGGCGTCGGCAGCGGCTCAACTACGAACTTCTTCATCGCGGAGCTCGCCGCGATCAGGCGCCGAATCGAAGGCGCGGTTGCGAGCTCGGAAGCTACCGCGAAACGCCTGAAGGACCTCGGCATCCGCGTCATGGAACTGAACGGAGTGAACGAGCTGCCGGTCTACGTGGATGGCGCCGACGAGGTGAACCGCCACCTCGCCATGATCAAGGGCGGCGGCGGGGCGTTGACGCGCGAGAAGATCGTCGCGGCGGTCGCGCGAAAATTCGTGTGCATCGCCGACGCCACCAAGCTCGTGGACGTGCTCGGGAAGTTTCCCCTGCCGGTGGAAGTGATCCCGATGGCACGCTCCTACGTCGCGCGCGAGCTCGTGAAGCTCGGCGGTCACCCCGAATGGCGTCGCAACGTCGTCACCGACAACGGCAACGTCGTCCTCGACGTGCACGGGCTCTCGATCCTCAACCCCGCCGAGCTCGAAGGCGCGTTGAACCAGATCGCGGGCGTGGTGGCGAACGGGCTGTTCGCGCGGCGCGGTGCGGACGTGCTGCTGCTCGGTCGCGCCGAGGGCGTGCAGACCATTACCCGCTAGCGCGCGTCAGGCGGGCAACGGCGTCATTTGGCGGGAGGCGGAACGTAGCCGGACGCGACGTCGGCGCCGCCGCCGAAGAAATGCTTCTCCATCTGCTGCGCGAGGTAGTCACGCGCCTTCTTGTCCGCCAGGTTGAGGCGGTTCTCGTTGACGAGCGTCTTCTGGTGCTCCAGCCACTGCTTCCAGGCTTCCTTCGACACGCGCTCGAAGATGCGCTTGCCGAGCTCGCCCGGATAGGGCGGGAAATCGAGGCCTTCCGCCTCGCGCCCCAGCTTGACGCAGTTCACCATTCTTGGCATGGCAGGTTGAGGCTCGCGCCGGGCTGCAACAGGAATCCTGTGGAAATATTAAGACCGGCGCGGGCTCAAGTAAACCACATCAGCCAGATCCGCATCTGGCCGCTTCGCGACCCTGGCGAGCAGGGGGTGATCGGTGCGCGGCCGCTCCAGGTAGTAGCCCTGCACGCAGTCCACGCCGAACCCGCGCAACATGATGATGGTCTCCTCGTCCTCCACGCACTCGGCGATGGTGGTGCGGTGCAGGCCGCGCGCGACCGTCACCATCGCTTTCACGAACAGCTGGTTGTCGTGCTCCTTGGGCAGGTTGCGAATGAAGAGCCCGTCGATCTTCACCGAGTCGACCTGCAGGTGCTTCAGGTATGCGAACGAGGAGAAACCGGTGCCGAAGTCGTCGAGCGACACGCCGCAGCCGGCCTGGTGCAGCGCGTCGATGAAGCGCTGGGCGTCGTGGAGATCCGACACCGCGGAAGTTTCGGTCAGCTCCACGATGAGGCGCCGCGGGGCAACCCCGCAGCGCTTGAGCTCCCCGGCGATATACTGGGGCAGCAGCGGCTCGTCGAACGAGCGCCCCGAGATGTTGACCGCGAGCGCCGGGACCGCGTCCAGCTCCGCGAGCAATTCGATCGCCTGGCGCAGCACCCAGCGGTCAATGTCGAGGATCTTGCCCGATTTCTCCGCCACCGGAATGAACTGGCCGGGCATGAGCAGCACCGTCGGGTCGTCCTTGTCGCGCATGCGCACCAGCACCTCGAAGTGCGAGAGCGCGCGGTTGCCCACCGCGTACACCCCCTGGAACTGCAGCTCCATCAGGTCGTTCTCGAGCGCGTGCAGGATGCGGTCGTTCCAGGACATGCGCTTCACCATCTGGGACGTGGTATCGAGGTCGCTGCGGTAGATGCGCCAGGCGTTCTTGCCGGCCTCCTTCGCCTGGTACATCGCGGTGTCCGCCCGCGCGATCAGGTCCTCCGGATTGTCGGCGTGCTGCGGATACACGGCGATGCCGAGCGAGCTCGTCAGCCGCAGGCTCTGGCCCTCGAACTGGAAGCGCACCATCGCGATCGAGCGCGTGATGCGCTCGGCGAGCACGCGCAGCATTTCCTCCGAGATTTCCGGCACCAGGATCGCGAACTCGTCGCCTCCCAGGCGCGCGAACATCTCGTTGCGACGCACCTGCCCCGCCACCTCGCCCGCCACGCGGATCAGCATCGCGTCGCCGGCGCGGTGGCCGAAGGTGTCGTTGATGAACTTGAAGTCATCGAGATCGAAGAACAGCAGCGCCACCCGCGAGCCGTGGCGCTGGGCGTCCGCGATCATGCGCGCGAGCTCCTCGTTGAAGCGGTGCCGGTTGAAGAGGCCGGTCAGCGCGTCGCGCTCGGCGAGGTAGATCAGCTGGTCAGCGGTCTGGCGCTCGCGGGTGACGTCCTGGAACAGCCACAGGTGGCCGACCGGCCGGCCGTAGACGTCCTCCACCGAATGCACCTGCTGGGTGATGAGGCGCCCGTCCGCCATCGGGATCTCCAGCGCGCCCTCGATCTCGCCCTCGCGCGGCAGCAGCAGGATGCGCTTGCCGTGCTCCTCGGGGCGCGCCAGGGCGCACGCCGAGGTGGCGAGCACCTCCTTCGAGGTTCTGCCGATCAGGCGGGTGCCCGGCGCGATCATCCAGATGCGCGTGAAGGCGGGGTTGGTGTAGACGACCTTGTTGTCGGGGGACACGAACAGGATGCCCGTCTCCATCACGCCCAGCAGCGCAGAGAGCCGCGCGTGCTCGTCCTGCGCCCGCGTGAGGTACTCCTTCTGCACGACATGCGAATCGCGCAGCTCGACCACCGTCGACTCCAGGCGCTGCTCG
>JAHZNX010000063.1 GCA_020028375.1 Betaproteobacteria bacterium
GCGGTGCCGCTTGAAGTACTGCGCCGCGCGCTCGTGGCGCTCGGCCGCCGCGCGGGCCGGGGCCCGCGCGATTGGCCAGGGAATACTCAGGGTTTCATTTGCCCGCGGATCTCGCCGCCCTTGTTCGCGGCGCTGTGGACGTTGACGTAGAGATTGCCGGCCTTGTAGGCCTCGTATTGCGGGTCGGTCAGCTTCGTGCCTGCGGGAACGCTCCACGTGTTGCCGTCGCTGCTCTTGGTGAGCGGAATGATGATCTTGCCAGTCTTACCGCGCGGGGCCAGGTGGATGTGCGCAGCGGTGGCGGTGACCCCGGTAGTCGTGACACTGCCGCTTACCGACTTGTCATCTTTCACCGTGATCGTGCCGCTGCCTGATGCGGAAGTCTTGACCGCCGGGACTTCCTCGTCGCCGCTCAGCGTGACGTTGCTCGCGCTGAAAAAGGATTTCGTCGAATCCCACGCCGAACTCATCGTCTCGCACCCGGCGAGCGCCAACGCTGTGGATGCGATTACTGCAAGAATTGTTGCACGAAACATGTCTGAGACCTTCATGGTGTCCTCCTGTTGGTTGGTAATTGGTTTCAAGGCGCGAGGCGTATTGTTCCGAGCTATTATAGCCAGCACCTGCACTCGCAAGATATTCCAATGCGATATTCGCCATTCCGCGGCAGCGGACTGTCTGGTCCTTCGCAAAAAGAGGTCGGGGGAACACCCACCTTCGTGACGCAGTTCACGCTGCCGTGAGACCGGCGTTTTCTTCCCGAACCCGATCTCGTATCATGAACTCGTGGATCTGAACCTCTCTGACCCGCTCATGGCCGCGCTGATCGGCGCCACCGCCACCGTGCTGGCGGCGCTCGTTCAGCTGCGCCTCTCGTGGCGCAAGGAGCTGAAGGAGCGCGAGCGGGGGCAGCCCATCACCAAGAAGACGCGGCGCGGACCGGTGATCGTCGTCTTCGCCTTGATGATCGCAGCCGCGGTGGGCGGGTTCGCCTTTTCGGAGTACCTGGTGTCGCTGCGCGGAGAGGACCGGGATGCACTGCGCGCAGAACTGCAGTACAAGATCGCCGAGATCAGCGACAGCGCGGCGCGGCTCGAGCAGGCGCGTTTGGACGAGCGCGACGACCTGGAGACCGGCGTTCTGCGCGCCGTGGAGGTGCGCCGGGGCGAAGAAGGCGCCGCGGCCAGCGTGCTGGTAGGGCCGTGCAGGGCAGCGGGTGGAGCGGCGCCCGGAACCGGATCCTCGTGCAGCGAACAGGGCGCGGTGCGCGTCGCCGTATGCGCCAGAGTTCCGGCTTCTGCGACCGTCAGGGAAGTCTTGCTCTACATCCGGCTCGAGGATTCGCAGCAGTCGTGGGCGGACAGCCGCGTGCAGGCGGGTCAGGATGCCGGATTGGCGAAATTCGTCGAGAAATTCTTCGAGCGGCCAGACGGTGACGCGGCGAAGCAGGTATGCCAGGGTTTCGTGAACTGGAATTCCGAGAAAGCGCGCTTTGCGCGGATCGTGGTCAAGTACACTCTGTAGGCAAATGCACGTGAGAAGTTCTTACGCAAGACTCCCTTTTCGCTTCCCACGGATGGTGGCGCGCCGCTGGAATAGAGTTCGGCTGTCGTGGATGCCGGCGCGCCGCTGGAATAGAGTCCGGCTTTCGTGGTACGTGGCGGACAAGGAACCGTGGGTGTTTGCGCTGGCCATCGGCCTGATCATCGCCGCATTCGGTTTCGCGCTGCAGGCGGTCTTCGCCCACAAAGCCGACAAGCGGAATCTCGCGCGCGAAGAAGAGATGCGGAATCTGACCTGCCTTGCCCGGAATGTGTATTTCGAGGCGCGCGGCGAACCCGTGGCCGGTCAATTTGCCGTGGCACATGTCACGATGAACCGCAAGGCCTCGGGCCGTTTTTCCGATTCGGTTTGCGGCGTGGTTTATCAGAAAAACTGGGATCCCCTTCGTAGGCGCTACGTAGGCGCGTTTTCCTGGACGGAACTCGACACGCTGCCGACACCGACGGCCGCGGAATGGGAACGGGCCTGGAAAGTGGCCGAGGCGGTTTATTACGGGCGAGAGCTGCCCGCCCTGGAGGGCGCTTTGTTTTATCACGCGACGCACATCAAGCCCGACTGGGCGAAGGACAAGAAGCCGGTCGCCCGGATCGGCAAGCACGTCTTTTACAGGTAGGTTCGGCTAGAAAGGCGTGAGCATCCGCAACTCCGCGTATCTCGCGGTCTCGTCTTACCACAGCGGCTTGCTCAGATTCTCGGTGAACGACGAGAACATGATGTTGAAGCTGACGCTGATTCTTTCTTCCTCGCACAGGGTCGCGTCGACGGAGTGTTCCAGATAGGAAGGAAACACGAGAAGGGTGCCGTTCGTTACTCTGACCACGACCTGGTCGGTATTCTCGGCCGTGAGCTCCAGAACCGGCGGTCTGATGATACCGGTCTGATTCCGCGGGTCATGAAAGTTTATGGTGTCTGCGCCCGCGTGAGTTCGGACGTAGTAGACGCCGCTCAAGAAATTATTGGGGTGGCTGTGGGTCTTGTGCGCAGCACCTTTGGCGAGAACGGTCGCCCAGCAGCCAGTCACCTCGAAAGCGTCACAACCGATCCGCCAGAATCGCAGAATGCTCCTTGCCCCATTATTGACACACGAAACGAGATCTCCTAACTCCTCGCGTTGATGCAGCGCACGTTCTGACTGCCACCCCTGGCCGGGCCCAAGTGCCGGCAAGTCGCGCCTGAGTTTTTCCAGCGCCGTCAGAATCTTCGCGCTTATGGCATCGCGCAACTTTTCCCGCAGCTGAATCTTCCAGACCAGGGTGGGAAACATCGGAATGACATCCGACGTTTCAATCCACGGGTCGCTTTGCTTGACCATAGGCCAGCAACAAGAACAGGGTCGGTAAGTGGTTTCCTTCGGTCGATACCTTCTCCCCGCTTCAGCTTCGGTTCAGCGTCATGGAGAGCGCGGAAAATTACGCTGACCCTATTTAATGACGAGTTTGACGTCGACGCGGCGGTCGCGCCGCAGGCATTCGATGAGCTTCTGGTTCTTCCGGTTTTCCGGGCCCATGCTCTTGCAGGCTTCACCCGTCACGGACTCGTCCTCCCCCTTGGCTTCGGCGCGGATGCGCGCGGCCTCCACGCCTTTGCCGGCCAGATAGGCCTGCACGGCTTCGGCGCGGCGCTTGGAAAGACCGAGATTGTAGGCGCTCGCGCCGATGCGGTCGGCGTGGCCGACGGCGTCCAGTCGATCGAACGAGCGACCCTTGATCCCGGCGGCGAACTCGTCGAGCTTCGGGGCCTCGGCGGGTTGCACCACCGAGCTGTCGAAGCCGAAGTGGATCGACGCGGCGACCGGCTCCTCGCGCTTGGGTGCGACCGGCGGGGGAGCCGGCTCCGGCTTCGGTGCGGGAGGCTGGGCTGCAACCGGTGCCTTGGCGGGTGCCGGCTGCTCGTCAGGCTTCGGCCAGAGCATCCAGATGATGCCGATCGCGATCACCACGAGAATCACGATCGTCCAGCGGGTGGCAGGTTTCATGGAATCCTCCTCAATGCATCATCCCTGTTATGCCCCGTAATGATGCGCAATCCGCGGGTTCAGCACGTCGCGCAATCGATCCCCTACCAGATTAATCGCAACGATCGTGATGAGCAAGGCCACTCCGGGGAAAAAACTGATCCAGTAGCGCCCCGAGAGCAGGTGGGCGAAGCCGTTCGAGATCAGGAGCCCGAGCGAGGGCGAGGTGATCGGCATGCCGAGCCCGAGAAAGGACAGCGTCGCCTCGAGCGCGATCGCGTGCGCGACCTGCACCGTGGCCACCACGATGAGCGGCGGCAGGACGTTGGGCAGGATGTGCCGGAACACGATGCGCCGGGCGCTGAATGCCATCACCCGCGCGGCGTCCACGTACTCCCGGCGTTTCTCGGCCAGCGCCGCGCCGCGCACCGTGCGCGCGTAGTAGGCCCACTGCACGAAGATCAGGGCGATCACGATCTTGTCCACGCCTTGTCCCACCACCGCGAGCAGCACCAGCGCGATCAGGATCGACGGAAACGAGAGCTGGAGGTCCACCAGCCGCATGATGAGGTTGTCGAGCCAGCCGCCGGCATAGGCCGAGATCAATCCGACCGCCATGCCGAGCGCGAGCGCGATGACGGTGGAGAGCGCCCCCACGCCGAGACTGATGCGCAGTCCGTAGAGGATGGCGGAAACCATATCGCGGCCCTGGTCGTCGCTGCCGAGCCAGAAGGTGAAACCCGCTCCGGCCTTCGCGCCCGGCGCAAACTTCGAGTCGAGGATATCGAGCTGCGCGAGGTCGTACGGGTCCTGCGGCGAGACCAGCGGCGCTCCGATCGCGGCTAGCAGGATCAGGCAGAGCGTGGCGAATGCGGCGACCGCGATCCGGTCGCGGGCGAAGCCCGCCGTGAACTCCCTCAATGGCGCCTGCGCAGCGATCATTGGCTACTCATCACCCATTCGTCATCACTCGTCAGCAATCATGTGCTGCGTCCCGCCAATCGCACGCGCGGGTCGAGCGCGGTATAGGCCAGATCCACGAGCAGATTGATCAGCACGAAAATGAGCACGATGATGAGCAGGTAGGCGACGATCACGGGCCGGTCCAGCACGTTGATCGAGTCGATCAGGAGCTTCCCCATCCCCGGCCACGCGAAGATGGTCTCGGTCACGATCGCGAACGCGATCACCGAGCCGAATTCGAGCCCGGTCACTGTCACGATTGGGATCATGATGTTCTTCAGCACGTGCACCCGCACCACGCGCTCCATCGAGAGCCCCTTGGCGCGCGCGAAGCGCACGTAATCCTGCGCAAGCGCCTCGCGCGTGCCGGCGCGCGTCAGGCGGATCAGCAGCGAGAGCTTGAACAGGGCGAGATTCAACGCGGGCATGAAAAGATGCGCGAGTCCGTCCCAGGTGAGAAAACTCACCGGCAGGCCGAGCACCATGACCGTCGCGCCGCGTCCCGTGGGCGGCAACCATCCCAGCCAGACCGAGAACACCATGATCAGCATGAGGCCGACCCAGAAGGTGGGGAGCGAAAAGCCGAGGATCGAGCCGGCCATGATGGCCCGGCCGGAGACCGTGTCCGGCTTCAAACCCGCCCACAGGCCGAGGGGGATGCCGAGGAGGACGGCGATCACCATCGCGGCGAGCGCCAGCTCGAGGGTGGCCGGCATGCGCTCGAAGATCAGCCGCACCGCCGGGATGTTCGCGGCGAACGACTTGCCGAGATCGCCGGCAAACGCGCCGCTGATGAAATTCCAGTACTGCCGCCACAGCGGCTGGTCGAGGCCGAGCGCCCGGGTCGCCGCGGCGATCTCGGCCTGGTCGGCCTGCGGGTTGATCAGGATGTCGACGGGATTCCCGATCGCGTACACGCCCACGAATACCAGAGCGGACATGATGAACACGACCACGATGCTCTGCGCGAGCCGTTTGGCAGCGAAAGCGAGCATTGCGGTTAGGGATGAGGGCGGAAGGTTGGAGCTGTAGGTTAACCCGGCACTCGTCGCTTCGTCACTGCGTCACCAACCTACTGGGGCTTGAAATAGTGCGCGAAGGTGAATTCATCAGTGCGGGCGGTATACGTGAGGCCGTTTCGCATGGCCCAGGTGACGACCTGGTAGTGGAGGGGGATGAAGGCGACATCGGCTGCGGCCAGGGCGCTCGCGCTGCGGGCGATCGCCTCGCGCCGCGCGGGGTCCACCGTGCCGAGGGACTGCGCGATCAAGTCGTCCAGCTTGGGGTTGGAATAGCCGCCCCAGTTCCATGCGCCGTAGCCCTTGTCCGGGTTCGCGGTCGCCGCGACCGAGCGCAGCGCGAGGTCGGCGGCGCGCGTGCCCCAACCGAGCAGCGCGATACCGAAATCCTTGTTGCGTGCCTTTCCGAAGTAGACGGAGAGCGGCATCGCGTCCACCTTGGCCGAAATCCCGACGCGCGCGAGCATCTGCGCGACCGTCTGCGCCACCTGCTCGTCGTTGATGTAGCGGTTGTTGGGCGTGGCGATCGTGACGGAGAAGCCCTCGCCATAGCCCGCCTCGGCCAGCAGCTTCTTCGCGCCGTCGGGATCGTACGGCTCGGGTTTCACTGCCGGGTCATGGCCAAACACGCTGGGTGATACGACGTTCGCCGCGGGAAGCGCAAGGCCCTCCATGACGCGGTCGGCGATCGCCTGGCGGTTGATCGCCTTCGACATTGCGCGCCGCACCCGCGGGTCCTTGAGGGGACTCTCCGCGAGCGGCTTGCCGGCCTTCGACAGGACGCCGGGCGGCCGGTCGCGGCTCTGGTCCACGTGCAGGAAGATGGTGCGCCACGACACCGTCTGCTCCAGGCGGAACGCGGGGCTCTTGCGCAGCCGCGCGATGTCCGCGGTGGGCACGTGCTCGATGGCGTCCACCTGGCCGGAAAGGAGCGCGGCGGTGCGCACCGGGTCGCTTGGCAGGACTAACAACGTCACCCGGTCCCACGGCAGCCGCCCTCCCCAGTAGTCCTCGTGCCGCGTGAACTCGATGCGGTCGCCGCGCGCGAAACGCGCAAGCTTGTAGGGGCCGGTGCCGACCGCCGCCCTGCCGCGGTCGAAATCCTCGCCCGTTGCCCCGGTCGCGGCGCGCTTCGACACGATCAGCACGTCCGCGAGGTCCTGGAGCAGCGCGCCGTGGGGCGTCGCGGTCCTCAACCGCACGGTGTAGCGGTCCACGACCTCCTTCGCCACGATCGGACGCACGTAGGTCTGGAAGCCGCCGGGGCTGCCGGTGATGGCGAGCGGGCGCTCGAGCGAGAACACCACGTCCTCGGTCGTGAGCTCGGCTCCGTCGTGAAACTTCACGCCCTTGCGCAGCGTGAATTCCCAGGTGAGGGGGTCCGGCGTGCGCCAGGTGGCGATCCCGGGAACCGGGCGGCTGCGCTCGTCGGTCCGGACGAGCGAGTCGAAGACGTGCTGCTGCGCGGTGAGGTTGGGCTGCGCGGCGATGAAGTGCGGGTCCATCGTCGTGACGTCGGCGGACAAGCCGATCCTGAGCTCCGCCGCTGATGCGGCGGCCACCAGAAACAACTGAACCGCCAAGGCGCCAAGACGCCAGGAGAAATGACGAGTAGCCATTACTTCGTCACTTCGTCAACTTCGTCACCGCGTCACTTCGTCACCTGGGTTTGAATTCGTGGGCGAAGGTGCGCTCGTCCGCGCGCGCCTCGTACACGATGCCGCGCCGCGCCGCCCACAGGTTGTGCTGATGGTAGAGCGGGATGATGCCCAGGTCGCCGACGCCGATTTCGGTAGCCTGCTGCAGCAGCTTCTCGCGCTTCGGGTCGTTCACCGTGGCGAGCGCCTGGTCGAGTACCGCGTCGAGCTTCGGGTTGGAATAGCGGCCGCGGTTCGCCGTTCCCATGCCCTTGTCCTTGCTGAACGTCGCGAGCAGCGCCTTGAGGGGAGAGGAGGCTTCCATGGTGTCCGCCCCCCAGCCGACCAGCATGAAGCTGAACTCGAGCTTGGTGCCGCGCGAGAAGTAAACCGAGGCCGGCATCGCGTCCACGCGGGTCTGGATGCCGATGCGCGCGAGCAACTGCGCGATCGCCTGCGCGATCTGCTCGTCGTTGACGTAGCGGTTGTTCGGCGCGTGCAACGTGAGCCCGAAGCCGTCGGGATATCCGGCCTCGGCAAGGAGCTTCCTCGCACCTTCGGGATCGTACGGCTCCGGCTTCAGGGCCGGCGTGAAGCCGAAGAAACCTTCCGGCATGAGCTGCCCCGTCGCGACGGCGGCGCCTTCCATGACGCGCTCGACCAGCGCCGGGCGGTTGATCGCCTTCGACATCGCGCGCCGCACGCGCAGGTCCTTGAGGGGATTGCGGTCGAGCGGCTTGCCCGCCTTGTCGGTGACGAACGGCGTCTTGTCGCGCGCGGTGTCGAGATGGAGGTACATGAGGCGCACCGACACGGTGCGGTAGACGGCGAGATCCTTATCGCGGGAGAGCCTTGCGAGGTCCGTGGTGGGGACGTTCTCGATCGCGCGCACTTCGCCCGCGAGGAGCGAGGCGACGCGCGTTGGGTCGGAGGTAATAATGCGGAACGTCACCCGGTCCCACGGCGCCTGCGGTCCCCAGTAGGCATCGTTGCGCGCGAGCTCGATGCGGTCGCCCTTCTGCCAGCGCACGAACTTGTATGGCCCGGTGCCGACGGTCGCCTTGCCAGTGTTGAAGTCATCGGTGGTCGCGCCGGCGGCGGCTTTCGAGGAGACGATCAGCACCGTGCCGATGTCGATCGGCATCTGTGGATACGGCGCCGCGCTCTTCAGCCGCAGCGTCCACGGGTCCACCACGATTTTATCGGTGACCTGCTTGGTGTAGGTGGTAAATGGCGAGGGGCTGTTGGGCACAGTGGGGACACGGTCAAGCGAATACACCACGTCGGCGGCGGTGAAAATCGAGCCGTCGTGGAACCGCACACCCTTGCGCAGCTTGAATTCCCAGGTGGTGTCGTCCACCGCGCGCCACGATTCGGCGAGGGCGGGCTTGAACCGTCCGCCGGCATCCTTCGCCACCAGCGTTTCGAACACGTGGGCGCCGATGTTGTTGTTGGGCGTGAGATTGTGGAAGTGGGGGTCCATGGAAGTCACGTCCCCGCCGAGAGCGATGCTCAAGTCGGCGGCGGGAACGGCGAGCGAGAAGGCGAGTAACGGGAGAGCGAGCAGCCTGTTCATGTCTTTCTCCTACCAGGGGGGTAATCAAGCATAGCGCAATTTGCCGGGCTTGTGACCGCGCCCGTCTGAATCCTTGCGGAAATGGGTGGCACCATTTGCGCACGGTACATTTCCCCTCGCCCCTCGGGAGAGGGGGAAGGGGTGAGGGGGCAATTTTCTCACGCATCGCGCCTGCCTTCCTATTTCCTCCTGGAGCCCGGGAAATCCGCCTTCTTGACGGTCAGCCGCAGGGGGGCCATCCTAAGGGGGTTGTTATCAACAACTAACGGGGGAGGTCGCAATGAAACGCCTGCATGTCATCACTGCAAGTCTGCTTGTCGTCGCATTCACCGCTTTTGGCTGCGCGCAGATGTCCTCAATGTATGACTCGGCGGCCGGGTGGACCACGGTCATCGACGGCGACAAGGGTTTGGACAATTTCAACCGGGTCGGCGACGCCAACTGGCGGGCCGAGGGTGGCGCCATCGTGGCCGACAAGGGCAAGGGCGGGCACCTCGTCACCAAGAAGTCCTACAAGGACGTTCAGATCCGGGCCGAATTCTTTGCGGAAGACACGACGAACAGCGGCATCTTCATCCGCATTTCGGATCCCAACAAGATCGGGGCCAAGACTGCCTATGAGGTGAACATCTATGATCAGCGCCCCGGCCAGGAGTATGCCACGGCATCCATCGTTTACGTCGCTACGGTTCCGGTGCCCATCATCTATAAGGCCGGCGGCAAGTGGAATAC
>JAHZNX010000296.1 GCA_020028375.1 Betaproteobacteria bacterium
GTGAGTCGGGGGTCCCCCTCCTGCCGGGGGGCGAGCCGCGGATTTCGATTCCCCCTCCCTCTCGGACACGACGTCTCGCCGCTAAATATTGGCAGCCAATTCACGAGTGAGTTGAGCGGCCGGGATCTCCTTGCACCCGCTTACATTCTGGCCAGCCCACATGGGCGAAAAATCACCGGAGCCTCGGCTTTCGGCTCTGGCGCGCAAGGGCGCGATGGCAGCGGTGGCTAAGGGAAAAGCAGGCGCAGCGGTGCTGATCGGTCCAAGCTCCTTCATGATTCGGTTCACGATTCCGCGCGCGGGTCGGCCGGTGAAAAGGTTCGTGAGCGCCGTATTGCGCGCGGCCTCGCTCTTCAGCGCGGCACGATGCACCGCACCAGTAGTCGCTTCAGGGCACAGCAGATAAGCCGTTCCAATCTGTACACCGGCTGCGCCGAGCGCGATGGCGGCCGCAACACCTCTCGCATCCGCGATGCCGCCGGCGGCAACGACCGGGACTTTGACTGCCCGCACGACTTGCGGCAACAGTGCAAACGTGCCGACCTGGGAGGTCAGGTCATCCGACAGGAAAATGCCGCGATGTCCGCCCGCCTCGATACCTTGTGCGATGATGACATCGACTCCACGCGCTTCGAGCCAGCGCGCCTCCTCGACGGTCGTTGCCGACGCGAGAATCTTCGGGCGCCACGCTCTCACCCGTGCCAGCAATTCGGCCAACGGCAAACCGAAATGAAAGCTGACCACGGCGGGCTTGAAATCGCTCAGCACGTCGGCAGCCTCCGCACTGAACGGCATGCGCCCCGCGCCGGCGGGAATGTTGTCTGGATCTATTTCGAACTCGTTGTAATAGGCCGTAAGCGCCGCCCGCCAGGCCGCTTCGCGCTCCGCATTCGGCACGGGTGGTGAATGGCAAAAGAAATTCACGTTGAACGGCTTGCTGGTTTGCGCCTTGATCGCCTCAAGTTCGTTGCGCATCGCGTCGGGACCCAGCATGGCACAGGGCAGTGAACCCAGCCCGCCCGCATTGGAGACTGCAACCGCCAACGCATTACCCTGCACGCCCGCCATGGGCGCCTGAATGATCGGCAGCTCGATTCCCAGGAGTTGTTGCAGTGCCATCGTCTGAGCTCCATTTACCTGACGTCCCCGGGGACAGTCTCCGCACGTGTGGTCAGCCGAGCGCGTGAGCCAAGCTTACGACGAGGATCAGGAACATCCAAAGAACCAACGCACGCCAGACGAGGCCGGCGGCCTGCTGCATGTGCTCCACGTCCGGCTCCTCGCCGGTACCGAGCTCGGGACGATAGCGCGGGCCGCCATCCTGATGCAGCGTGTCGCCGAGGCGCACGCCGAGCGCTCCCCCGCCGCTCGCGAGGATGATGCCGTCCGCCTGCGGATCCCAGCCCGAAGCCTGCGCGCGCCAGCAGTAGACCGCGTCGGCAAAATCGCCCGCGGCCGCGAAGCTCACGGCGGTGAGCCGCACCGGGATCCAGTCGAGCCAGTGGAACGCCCGCGCAGCGAAGCGCCCGAAGACTCCGAAATCCGGATCATCGCGGGCGCCCCAGAGCCCCGAGAGCACAGCGGAACCGCGATAGAGCACGGCGCCTGCCGGGCCCAGCACGATAAACCACGCGATAGGGCCAAACACGCGGTGATGGGATGCGAGCAGCCCCTGCTCGATCGCCACCCGCGCGGCCCCCCCGGCGTCAAGTTCCGCGGCGCTCCCGCGGCGCCACTTCCCCAGCCGGTCGCGCGCTGCCGCGAGCTCGCCCGCGCGCAGCGCAAGCTCGACCTCGGTGAAATCGTGGCTGACGCGGCGGAAACCCATGGCGGCGTAGAGCACCGCGATGTTCCACGCCAGTTCGGCAAGCAGGCTGACCTCGCCGAGCAGATGCTGGATCGCCGCCGTCGCCGCGAACGCCGGTCCCACCGCCAGCGCCCAGGCCAGCATCCCGTGCTGGTACTGCCCCCCGTTCAGTCTGCCCTCGAGGGCCGCGGCGTAACGCTCGAACCACAGGAGCAGGCGGTTGTCCTCGCGCAGCGCCCAGGTCTGCTCCGCCAGCAACGCCGCCAGCACCGACAGGAAAGTCATCGCGCGTGACCGGTCACGGGTTACCGGCCGCCGTTCACCGGTTCGAATACGAGATTTTCGTGATCTCGACCTCGGCGTCTCCGGCCGGCCGGTGCCACTTGACGGTGTCGCCGACTTTCGCGCCGATCATCGCCTTCGCCAGCGGGGATGCCCAGCTGATGCGTCCGGCCGTGACGTCGGCTTCATCGTCCCCGACCAGCGTGAAGCGGTGCTCCTTGCCGTCTTCGTCGAGCATCGTCACCGTGGCGCCGAAGTGCACCGCATCGCGCGGCTGCCCGACCGGGTCGACGACTTCGGCGCGCTCGAGCTGGGCCTTGACGTAGCGCTGGTCGCGCTCGACTTCGCGCAATTTCTGCTTGGCGGCCGAATCGTCGGCCGACTGCACGGCGAGCGTCTCGTGCAGCGCCTGCAGCTCGCGCGCCCGCGCCTGCAGCTGCTCGAGGCCGTGGGGCGTGACGTAATTGGAGTGCACGGGCAGCGGGCGCTCGGGCAGTTCGCCCGCCGCCAGATCGTCGACGCTTTCCTTGGTGAAGGCTCGACTCATTGCTCACTCGCTTGAGAAGGGAAAATCGCCGAATTCACCGGCATCGGGACCCTTGATGTCCGGTGCAATTCGGCGAGTTAACCGGGCGCGAAGCGTCCCGGTTAACGGTAGTTATACCGGCACTCCGGACCCGAAGCAACAGCCGGCACCGCAGTCCGCCCCTGCGGTGCCGCCATGCGCCCGCTGTCAGTACCCGAGGAATGCCGTCAGCTCGTCCCTGTGCGCGATGGTGTCCTCGTAGCCCAGCCGGATGAGCGCCCGGCAGTACGACCGCTCGAACAGCAGGTAGGACAGCAGGTTGGCGCCGCTGCGCCGCAACGCGCCTACCGTGTAGAGCAGCGCGCGGATCGTGTACGGCAGCTCGTCCGCATGCGCCATGGCGATACGCTCCGGCTCCTCGCTCGGCGCGATGACCCGGAAATCCACGTGGTGCAGAGGATAGTTGTTACGCTCGAGCGTCTCCCGGGGAATCATCTCGATCGTGCGGTTGATCCGCTGCAACCGCTCGAGATCCACCTCGAGGCCGTCGAGGAAGATGCTGTTCAGCGCGTGGCCCGCGATCTGCGCGAGGGAAGGGTGCGTCTCGATCCGGACGCGCTC
>JAHZNX010000297.1 GCA_020028375.1 Betaproteobacteria bacterium
CCGAAGATTGCCACTCCTATTGCCGAGCCGAGTTGCCCGGTCGCCCTTGAGACGCCGGCGGCGATGCCGGGGTATTTCTTGTCGACTGTCGACATGAAGACGGAGACCATCATTGGCGCCAAAAGACCACTGCCGAATCCGATCAGTATCAGTTCCATTGCGATCAGCGTGTAGAAGAAGTCAGCGGTCACCAACGCAAACCCGGCAAAGCCGATCAGTCGGACTGCCGCACCCACGAGCATCAGGCTCATTGGAATGATCCTGTCCGCGAGCCTGGCTGATGCGATGTTGCCCGCCATGACGAGGAGTGATAGCGGTAGCAGCGCGATACCGGTTTGCAGTGGAGTGTACCCAGCGCCCTGTAGAAAATAGATGTTCAGTACGAATAACATGCCGGAAAAGGCAGCCGCGCTTGACAGGCCAGCGAGGCAGATCCACGAAAACACCGGATGCGAGAACAAGAAAAGCGGCAGCATGGGTGACTTCGACTTACGCTCGATGATGACGAAAGACAACGCCGACAACACCGAAAGAGCGAGCGCGACCCGGATCCAGTTGTTGTCCCAGCCGGATTTGACACCCTCGATCAGTGCGGCATTCAGCAGGATCATTGCGAGCGCCGCGCTCAGTTGCCCTGGCAAATCGAGCCGCCGGCGTCCGTGATCGCTCATCTGATTGTCGATCTTTAGTGTCAGCCACATGCCTCCGAGACAGATCGGCACGTTCACCAGGAAAATGCTGCGCCAATCGAAGACAGCAAGTAGCAGTCCTCCGACGAGCGGTCCAAGAACTTGGGCAGCAGCTCCCCAACTGGCCCACGATGCAATCGCTTTCGCACGCGCAGTGTTGTCCGGGTACGCGTGCGTGATCAGGGACAGCGCGCATGGCACCAGCAGCGCCGCGCCGATGCCTTGCAAGATCCGGCCGGCGATTAGTACTGATATCGACGGTGCGCAACCACTGATAAGCGATGCCACAGCGAAGAGTACAAGCCCGATCATGTAGATCTTGCGTGCTCCGTAGGTATCGCCCAGCGCGCCACCTGACAGAACCAAGCTCCCGAATACGACAACGTAGGCGGTCACGATCCATTGAAGGCCGGTCATGTCCGTTGCGAGACCACGCGAGATCCTCTCGAGCGCTACATTGACGATGGACGTATCCAAAATCACGAGAACGTAGCTGATGCTCGTCGCAAGCAGAGCTATACGCTGGTTTTTGTTCATCAGATTGTCTCCCAGGCAAGCAGGAATGGGCAGTTCGGGCGTTGGTAGCGTAAAAGCGGCCGGGCGCCGCGATAGGAAGCCAAGCTAAGCTGGCGTTGCAATTGCCTGATGGTGCAGCCCTTCTTATCGTAGCTGAGGGGCGGAAAGGACTCGGCTTCCTTGAAGAACGCCCGGTTGTGGTCATCAACCCGGAAGTAGAGCGTGTCGTCCGTGACCATCCCGATTTTGCCGAACATACGCCGCATTGTGACACGGCCGAGCGGAGCGAGCTGCTCGCGCAGGAACTCGGCAAAGCTGTCGCTGGCAACCATCCTCCATCCTTAGTCCTGGCCCGGCGGTCTCAGCTCCCGCAGGATAGCAGTGACGATGCTCCTACTAGTAGAACGATTACCTTCATCGTCTCAACTCCGATTTGCAAGCGACGCGCGCAATCGTTCGCGCACCGCAGCGCTCGTCGGAGACCTGAAGGAGCCTCAGCGCACGCTTGTGGCGAGGGCGCGGTTAAAGGGGGGTATAACTCCGCTTACACCCATGTGGCATTGCGCAGCCGTGCGTAGAGCCGACTCTATCGTGACAGCACAACCGCGCGTGTGCGCGATGCCTTGAGCCGTGATCTGAGGGCGCACTCTGTGATCGCCTCGCCCGGCCCGACCGCGCGGGCCATCATCCAGGGGATTGCGGCTTTCAAAAGCTTCGAGACGCCCGAGGTCGCCTACGTGGCCCAATTTCATGGGTTCTCAGCGGGAGGTCGTCGTCTAAGGGACGCGGACGATGCCGACCCCACCCGCGATGATTATCGACGTCCCGAATGGTTCCGAAAGATCCCGCAAGCGCTTCAGGATTGCTTGCGCCTTCTCATCCCCCGCCAGGACGGGCAGCCCGCGTCGCGATGCCCGGCCGAATGCGTCGAGATCGATGGGATAAAGCCTGATCTCACGTAGTTCCCCACGATCGAAGCGGCTAACGGCCACGACGCTTTCGAGGAGCGCTGGATCATTCAGCAGCAATTCTCGCCATTGATGCATGAATTCCGCCGGGGTGACGACGTCCGGATCGGCGCCCAGCAGGGCGAAGTGATCGCGCGGCAGCGGTTGCAGCGCGTCGTCCATGTGACCGAAATTCGCCAGCGAATAGAAGATCGGCTTTCCCTTGTAGATTTCAATTCCGCGCAATAGGTGAGGCCCGTGCCCGATGAAGATGTCGGCGCCGGTATCGATGGCCTTGCGCGCGATCGCCTGCATGAAGGAAGGCGGCACGGGTGAAAAATAGCGGATTCCCTTGTTGTCATCAGTGTCACGGTTAGAGTAATCGAATTCGTGGCTATGCATGGAGACCACGACGAAATCCGCAGCTTGCGTGCCCTGTCGGATGTTTTTCAGAATCTCTCGCTCGTCCCGGGGATCGGGCTCGAAGGTGCGCACGACCGTGTCGCCCAAGGTGGGATCGGACCGATAGCTTGTCGTCTCGAGCATGATCGTGCCGGACGGAGGCCGCGCCGTCCATTCGGCCTGCGGCACGGCCGTGCGCATAGCTTCGAGGACGGCAAAGCGCGGTGGGGAAACCGTCACAATCCGTGTCACGCGCAAGGTATTGACACCGGGGCGGCCCGGAAGTTCGCCCAAAGTGTCCATGGCGCGCGACATCGGCGTGAAGGTGGAGGTAAGGGCGATCAGCGCGACGCGAGCCGACCGCCCCTCCAGAAAACGAGGGGCGCGTGCGGCGGCGAGGGTTTCGCCGGTCCCCGCGTGAACGATGCCCGCGCGCTCGAGTGCCTGGTTGGTGGCACGCATTCCCTCAACCCCCCAGTCGGTTGCGTGATTGTTGGCGCGCCCGACCATGTTGAAGCCCATCGCTCTCAGATCGTGCGGCTGATCGGCCGTAGCGAGAAGCCAACTGCCCATCGCCTCCGCCTGAGGGGTGCCGGCAAAGCTCTTCAGGTCGAGAGCGGTATCCTCATAGTTGCCGAAGGTGACGTCCGCGTTTTGCAGGAGCTCCAGAAGGGCCGGGG
>JAHZNX010000064.1 GCA_020028375.1 Betaproteobacteria bacterium
ACGTCGTGATCAACTTCACGGGAGGCGACACCTGGGGCCCGACCCTTCGATGCGTGAAGCGCGGCGGCAGGATCCTGGTCTGCGGCGCGACCGCCGGCTACGACCCCAAGGAAGACCTGCGCTACATCTGGAGCTTCGAGCTGCAGGTCATCGGCTCGAACAGCTTCTACGACGAGAACCTGAAAGCACTGATGGACATGATCCAGAAGGGCGATATGAAGCCGGTAATCGACGAAGTGCTGCCGCTCGAGCGCGCGGTCGAAGGCCTGCGCCTGATCGAGAGCCGCGAAGTCTTCGGCAAGGTCGTTGTCACGCCGTGACGATAGTGACGCAGTGACCACTACGGCCGTTCCAAGACCGGAGCCTCGCGGCTACCCCGGAAACCTCGGGCTGCTGTTCGCAGAGCGCGGCCAGTCCGACCACCCCGCGATCATCGAACTGCGCGATCCGAAACGGCCGCGGCCGGTAAGCTTTCGCGAGCTCGACGCCAGCTGCAACGCCGTTGCGCGGGGCCTCACGCGAGCCGGCCTGAAATTCGGCGACCGCATCGGCATTCTCTCGCTCAATCGCGCGGAGTTCGTGAGCACGCTGCTGGGAGCGATGCGCGCAGGCGTTGTGCCGGTACCGGTCAACGTAAAGCTTGCCGCGGATGCCGTTGCCTACATCCTCAACGACGCAGGTGCCCGGATAGTGTTTACGGAACGCGATGCGAAGCAGCTGATCCCGGCCGGGATTCGCGTCGTGGAATTCGGGCGGAAATTCGAGCAGTTCGTCGACCCCGGACCGTTCACGACGTTCGAGCCAGCGCCGGATTCAATTGCGATCCAGCCCTACACGTCCGGCTCGACCGGCCGCCCCAAAGGCGTGCTGCTCACGCACTACGGCCAGAACTGGAGCCGGCGCATCCTCGCGCACACCCGCGGCACGACGGAGAAGGACGTGATCCTGGTCGCCGCGCCGCTCTATCACAAGAATGCGCTGAACGCGATCAAGCAGGGCCTGACCGCTGGCGCAACTCTACCGCTGCTGCCGCAATTCGATATCGAGCGCTACATCGAAGCGATCGGCCGTTACCGCTGCACGGTGATTTCCGGCGTTCCGACCATGATGGCGATGATGCTGACGCGCAAGGACCAGCTGGCGGGAATCGACAAGTCAACGGTGCGCACGATCATGATGGGCTCGGCGCCGTCATCGCCACAGCTCATCAAGGAGCTGCGCGCTGCTTTTCCGAACGCCGAGCCGCTCGTCGTTTACGGCGTCACCGAAGGCGGGCCGGTGCCGCTCGGCCCGCACCCGGATGGGAAGCCGCGCCCGCCTGGCTCCCTCGGCGTGCCCTACCCCGGCACCGACGCGAAGCTCGTCGGCGGTCCGGACCCGCACGAAGGCGAGCTCGTGCTGAAGAATCCGGGCAACCTGCTCGGCTACCACAATCTTCCGGAGGAAACCGCGAAGCGGCTGCGCGACGGCTGGTATTACACGGGCGACGTCTGCCGCCGCGACGCGGACGGCTTCTACTTTTTCGTCGGCCGCACCGACGACATGTTTGTCTCGGGCGGGGAAAACATCTACCCGGGCGAGGTCGAAGCGCTGCTCCAGCGCCATCCGGCAGTGCACCAGGCGCTGGTCATGCCGTTCGACCACGAGCTTAAGGGACAGGTCCCCTACGCCTTCGTCGTGGCGCGCGACGGCGCCGCGGTCACGGAGGACGAGCTCAAGCAATTCGCGCTTGCCAACGGCCCCGCCTACCAGCACCCGCGGCGCGTATTTCTCCTTGAGGCGTTGCCGCTCGCAAGCACCAACAAGGTCGACCGGGTGCGGCTGCGACAATGGGTCGCCGAGAATGCTTCGGTGACTGGTGACTCGTGACGGGTGACCGGTGACGGTTGTGAGGGTGAAGCGAAAAGCCATCCCCATCACTGATGGCGCGCAATCACTCGCTACTCAGGCTGGATTCCAGCGCTCTTCACAACTTTCGCCCACTTCGCGGATTCAGCACGGATGTGAGCGGCGAAATTGTCGGGCGAACCAGCCATGACCGCCACATCCTCCTTGGCAAGGCGTTCCCTGATGTCCTGCGCGTTAAGCACCGCAGTCACTTCCCTGTTCAGTCGCGCGATGATGTCCTGTGGCGTGCCCGCGGGAACAAGCAATCCACTCCACTGCGTGGATTCGTAACCCGCGAGGCCGGCCTCCGCGATAGTAGGAATGTCAGGCAAGGAGACAAGGCGCCTGGCACCCGTCACCCCGAGCGCGCGCAGCCGACCCGCGTGTATATGCGAGCCGCTGATTGTGATGCCGAACATCTGTGCCGAGAGGCGGCCCGCCGTGAGGTCAACAATCGCCTGCGCGGGACCCTTGTAGGGAACGTGCAGCATGCGGGTTCCGCTCAGGAGGAGAAATAGTTCCATCGACAGGTGCGGACCGGATCCCTGGCCGGCAGAACCATACACGATGTCGCCCGGCCGTGCCTTTGCGAGCACGATCAATTCCTTCACGGATTTAGCCGGCAACGACGGATGCACGACGAGGACCTGGGACTGACTGATCGTTTGAGTGATCGGCGCGAAGTCGCGCAAGGCGTCGTAGGGAACACTCTTATAGATCGAAGGGTTGATTGCCAGCGAGGGGCCGCCCGTCAGCAATGTGTAACCGTCGGCACGCGATTTTGCGACGATCTCGCTGCCAATCATGGTGCCTCCGCCGGGCCGATTGTCGACGATGACCTGCTGGCCGAGGCGCACGGAAAGAGGCTGCGAGATCAAGCGGGCGGCGTAGTCCGAGCCGGCGCCGGGTGAAGTCGGCACTATGATTCGCAGCGGCCGGGTGGGATAGCCCTGCGAGCACACGGGTGCGGGCGCTACTGAACCAAATGCCGCAATGATCAATGCCGCCAGGCTGCCTTGCAGGGAATGCATTGCCACCTCCTTTGCGTCGTCGCCCTTCCCAGGGCGAGCGTCGATCGCCCGCTCACCGTGCCTATTAGATCGTCATAGCTTTCCGTCCGGCGATTCGCGAATCGATGTTGACACCTCAAGGCAGTGGTCGCAATCATCCGCTATTACCTGCTCGTTGAATTCCGGTTAACGACGTGGAGCTGCGCGACATCGAATATTTCGCCGTGGTCGCCGAGCACGGGCACCTGGGCCGCGCGGCGGAGGCCCTGGGACTGAGCACACCGGCGCTCAGCAAGAGTCTGCGGCGGCTGGAGAAAGCGTTGCAGGCGAAGCTGGTCGCACGGACACCCAAGGGCGTCGCGCTCACCGCGGAGGGCAACGCGCTTCTGTCTCATGTGCGCCCGCTTCGGCTATCGCTCCAGGACGTTGCCCGGGAAATCGCAGACCTGGGTCAAGGACGCTCCGGGCATCTTCGTCTCGGCTCCTTCCCGGGCCCTGCCGGCTACCTGCTCCCGACTGCCTGCGGTGCCTTTTTGGCCGACGCGCCGAAAGTAACGGTAACGGTCACCGTCGCGAATAACTCCGCGCTTGTGTGGGCATTACGCAATGGAGAACTGGATCTGATCCTCATCAACATGGTTCCACCACCCGACGCAAACATTGTGGCGGAGCAACTGTTCGACGAGGAGTTGGTCGTGTACAGCTCCGTCAATCATCGTCTTGCGAGGCGCAAGCGCGTGGAAATTGCCGATCTCGCGCAAGAACGGTGGGCGTTTTCCGCGCTTGATGCCATGCCAACCAAGTGGGTGTACCACGTGTTTGAAAACAACGGCCTGGCCCCTCCGCGCGCCGCGTTGGTGAGCCACCTCATGCCGATTAGGTTACAGGCCATTGCCGCTTCTGACCTGCTGGGCTTTTCTTCGAGGCGGAGCCTGCGACAGGTCGTACCACCCCTCCGCTTGAAGGAGATCCCAGTCAAGGGCCTAATGTGGACCCGCCGTGTAGGATTGGGCTATCGAAGGAACGCCTACCTTTCCCCCGCCGCCCGACGGTTTATCGAAATACTGAAGTCGACGGCGAAGGAAATCGCCTCAGGGAAGTAAGATGTGGCACGTCGCGATATACCTCGATTGCACGCTTTCACCAATTGCTCCGCGGGCGGGTTCCCAGTAGAGTGTCGCCATGCTGGATTGGTCCACCTGTCTGGCCGTCGAGCGCGACCCGCAAAAGGTGGGCGGGGCATGGGTGTTTCGCAACACCCGAGTCCCGGTGAGCGCGCTGTTCGAAAATCTCGAAGGCGGCGCCACGGTCGATCAGTTCCTGGAATGGTTTCCTGGCGTCACGCGCGAGCAGGTTGATGCCGTCCTCGAGCACGCGGCTCGAAGCGTTCAAACCGCCTGAATCGCGGTTGGAATGCGAGTCCTGTTCGACCAGGGCACACCAGTCCCTCTGAGACAGTTCCTCTCCGGACACCAAGTCGAAACCGCCTTCGAGCTCGGCTGGTCACGTTTGACCAACGGCGAACTCCTCACGGCAGCCGAAGGCCGATTTGATGTTCTTGTCACCGCCGATAAGAATCTGCGCCACCAGCAATCGCTTTCCGGTCGGAAGCTTGCCGTTCTGGTGCTGCCCACAACAAGCTGGCCGCAGCTGCGCACGCACGTGCCGGACATCATGACGGCCCTTGCCTTGGTAAAACCCGGTGAGTATCTGGAACTCACCCTCTAGGATCCATGGACACCACATGAGTGACGGACCTGTCGCCACGGAAAAATTGCAAGAACTGATTTCCCGCGGACCGTTCAACCGCTGGCTCAACTTCACCGTGCTGAAGGCTGACGACGACGGGGTCGAGATCAAGGCGGCATGGCGCGAGGAATGGGTCGTGAATCCCGAGCGCCGCTACACCCACGGGGGAATACTCGCCGCAATCATCGACGTCGCCGCCGATTACGCCATCGCCGCGCAGCTTGGCCGGCCGGTGCCGACCGTCGACATCCGCGTGGATTACCACAGGGCGGCGATGCCCGGCGACCTCACGGCAAAGGCGCGCGTCGTACGCATGGGCAGCCAGTACTCCACGGCCGAGGCGTACCTCTACGACAAGGACGGCGCGCTCGTGGCCAGTGGCCGCGGAACGTACTTCACGGCACAGCCAAAGTGATGAGTGATGGGCAGTCAGTGTAGGATAGAGTCTGTAACCCGATGAAAACGTCCAGAAAACTCTCCGCGCGCAAGAAGCGTCTGATCGTGGCGATGACCGGCGCGACCGGCTCGATCTACGGCGTGCGCATCCTCGAGACTCTGCGCACGATCGGGGGGTGGGAAACGCACTTGATCGTGTCCGACGCCGGCGCGCTGAACGCCTGGTACGACCAAAAGCTCACGCGCAAGGACCTCGCGAAGCTCGCCGACGTGGTGCACAACGTGCGCGACGTCGCCGCGGCGATCTCGAGCGGGTCCTTTGTCACCCACGGCATGGTGATCGCGCCGTGCTCGATGAAGACGCTCGCCGCCGTGGCGCTGGGATTCTCCGACAATCTCGTCTCGCGCGCGGCGGACGTGATCCTCAAGGAACGCCGGCGCCTGGTGCTGATCGTCCGCGAAGCGCCGCTCAACCTCGCTCACCTGCGCAACATGGTGCAGGTGACCGAGATGGGCGGCATCGTGTTTCCGCCGGTGCCCGCCTTCTACAGCCAGGCGAAAACGGTGGACGACCTGGTGAACCACACGGTGGGCCGCGTGCTCGACCTCTTCGGCATCGAGCACAATCGCATCAAGCGCTGGCAAGGCATGAAGGGCGCGCCGGAGCAGCCTCAATGAAGATGGAAAAACCCGACGTCCGGCAGGAAAACTTCCGGCAGTTTCTCGACCGGCTGCGCGCGGAGAAGGAGCTCACCGACATCCGCCAGCCGGTGGACATCCGGCACATCGCAACGCTGGTGGACCAGGCGGAAACCGCGCTCCTCTTTCACAACGTCCTCGGCTACGACATGCCGGTCGTCTCCGGCATCATCCGCTCGCGCAACCGCGCGATCCTCTCCATGGGCTGCGCAAGCTACCCGGAAATCGAGCGCCGCCTCCAGCAGGGCATCGATCACCCCATTCCACCCAAGTACGTCGAAACCGCCCGCCACAAGGAAGTAATCGAAACCGACGGCGGGGTCGACCTCTTCCGCCTGCCGGTCCCGATGTCCTCGATCCACGACGGCGCGCCGATGATCACCGCCGGCGTGGTGATTGCGAAGGATCCGGAGCACGGATTCAACTCCGGCATGTACCGCTTCATGGTGAAGGAGCGGAACCTGACCGGAATCGACATCGTCACGCCGAACAACATGCGGCTCTTCGCGCAGCGCGCCTACGAGGCGGGGCGGCCCTGCCCCATCTCGATCTCCATCGGCACCCATCCGTTCGAAGTCATGGGCTCCGGCTTCCGCGCGCCGCTCGGCGTGGACGAGATGGCGATCGCCGGCGGCATCCGTGGTGCGCCAGTGGAACTCACGATGTGCGAGACGATCGACATGCCCTGCCTCGCCGACGCCGAGATCGTGCTCGAGGCCGAGATTCTCCCGACCGGCTGGACGCAGCCCGAGGGCCGCTTCGCCGAGTTCACGCGGCTCATGGGCGGGCTGCACTGGAACCCGCTGGTGAAAGTGAAGGCGATCACGCGGCGCAAGGACGCGATCTACTACGCGCTCCACATGCCGTGGGAGAACACCTGGCTTGCGGCGCCCACGCGCTACACCGCGATCCGCCGGGCGCTCCAGAACTCCGGGGTGCAGGTCAAGGACATCAACGTGACGCTCGGCGGCTGCGGCTTCTGGCACGCCATCGTCTCGATCCGGAAGCAAGCCGGCGAAGGCAAGAACGCGCTCCTCGCCGCGCTGACCGCGCAGGACATCAAGCACGTGGTGGTGGTGGACGACGACATCGATGTCTTCGATGCGACCGACGTCGAGTGGGCGATCGCAACGCGCGTGCAGGGCGACAAGGACGTCATCATCATTCCCGGCGCCCGCGCCAAACCTCTCGACCCCAGTCTTCCTGTGACGCCGCCGGGGGTGGTGCCAACCGGGGCCAAAGTCGGCATCGACGCCACCATCGGCGAGGGCATCCCGCGCGAGCGCTTCGAGCGCATCGCCTATGCCTACGCGGACCGCGCGAAGATCGCCGACTACGTCAAAGGCAAGGCTGACGCCGCACCGAAATCCGCCGGCCACGACGATCGGGTCGCCGCGCAGCTCGCGGGCAAGATCCTCAAGCTGATCGAGGCCGAGCCGAAGTACTATCAGGAAATTGCGGAGTACTTCGCTGACTACGAATTTCAGGCGGTGACGCGCGCGCTGGGACGGCTGCACGCGGAGGAGAAGCTGTGGCAGGACGCGCGCGGCCGGATGTGCGTCCGCGGGTCCGCCTTCGCTGCAAAGCCGCCCAAATCCGGTGAAGAGTGACGGCTGACGCCTGTCCTGAGCGACGTCGAAGGGACTGACGAGTAACGCGCACGACGCGGCGCGCTCTCCCCAGCGGAAATGCCTGCCAACAAGATCCTGCACTTGCACCTGGAAAGCTTCCGCAAGCGCCCCGCCCTCTTTCATCTCACCGAGGAACGCTGGCGGGCAGCCGCCAGGCGGCACCGGGCGGCTGCGAAACGGCTCCGCGTCACCATGGGCTGGGACAGCGACATCATCGGCGAGGCGCTCAAGACCGCCGACGTGATGATCAACTCGAACCCTCCCAGGGACAAGTTGCGGATTCGCGCGCCGCGGTTGAAGTGGATCCAGACCACAGGCGCCGGCATCGACAGCCTGCTGCCGCTCGACTGGCTGCCCGGAGATATCGCGCTCACCAACAATCGCGGCGCGCACGGCCCCAAGGCGGAGGACTCGTGTGCCATGGCGATCTCGCTCCTCAACGCCCGGCTGCCGCAGATGATGGCTGCCCAACACAACCATGCCTGGCAGCCGGTCTATACCACTCCGGTTGCGGGCAAGACGGCCGTCGTCATCGGCTTCGGCGATCTCGGACAGGGCGCGGGCCGCGCGGCGAAGAAGCTCGGCGCGCGAGTGATCGCCGTCACCCGCAGCGGCAAGGCCGTGCGCCCGGCCGACGCCGTCTATCCGATCAGCCGCATCGATCGCGTGCTGCCCATGGCCGATTTCGTCATCGTGACGGCGCCGCTCACGCCGCAGACGCGCAATCTGCTCGACCGCAGGCGCCTCGATCTACTGAAGCCCGAGGCTGCCCTCGTCAACATCGGCCGCTCGCCGGTCGTGGACTATGACGCGCTGCGCGAGAAGCTCGCGCAAGGCACGCTCGCCGGCGCCCTGCTGGATGTGTTCCAGCCGGAGCCGCTTCCCGACAACTCGCCGCTGTGGGATACCCCCAACCTCGTCATCACGCCCCACGTGAGCTGCGACGACCCGCGCTACGTCGACCGGCTGCTCGATTTCTGGTTCGAGAACTTCGCGCGGTTCCTGGCCGGCAAGCGGCTGAAGAACCTGGTCGATCGCAAGCTCGGTTACTAAAATTCAGCATGAATAAGCCGAAAGCAAAAGCGCCGCGGCGCGGCCGCGCGCCGCGCAAGCTGCTGTGCCTCGAGACTTATTGGAGCGACCACGGCGCGCGCGCGTTCAGCAGCGAATCCGTGCAGCCCTTCTTCCAGGGGCTTGCCGCGCAGCTCGATCCTCCGCTGCGGATCGCGCACCGCTTCGTGGAATCGCCGGCCCAATTTCTGGCCTACACGCGCCGCGGCGGCGGGCTGCTGTGGAGCGACCCGGAGATATTCGACGCCCCCGTGTACTATCTGTCCTTTCACGGCTCGCCCGGCACAGTGCGCACCGCGCTCGCGCGGCTGGGGCCCGCGCGCCTGTGCAAGGCATTCGAGGGGTGGGGCCGTGCCTACGACAATCTCGTTTACTTCGCCGCGTGCAGCGTCCTGGCGGGGGCCGGCGGCAGGAGATTCGCGGAGCGGTTCCTCGAGCGGTCAGGCTGCAGGGCGGTCGTCGGCTATACGGCCGACGTGGATTGGATGGAGAGCATGCTGACAGACCTCCTCTTCCTGCGGCGCTTCTACGGCGACGCGGACCCATGGCGGAATCTGCGGGCGATCCATGAATCAGTGCTCACGGACTTCGCGCCCGCGCACCGGCTCGGCTTCACGGTCCATACCCGCGACTGACGCAGTATCCGGCGCAACTAGTCGATCTTGGCCCCCGAAAGCTTCACCACCTTCTCGTACTTGACGTAGTCAGACTTGAGCCGCGCGGCGAACTGCTCGGGAGTCATCGGCAACGGGTCGAGCGTCTGCGCGCTCAGCTTGGACGCCACGCCGGGATCGGCCAATGCTTTAATAAGCTCCGCGTTGAGCTTGTCCACGACCGGCCGCGGCGTGCCCTTGGGCACGAAGCAGCCCACCCAGGCGGTAAACTCATAGCCGGGCACGGCCTCCGCGATTGCCGGCACATCCGGGAACTGCGTCGTGCGCTGCTCCGAGGTCACACCCAGCGCGCGCAGCCGCTTGGGCACGTGCGTCATCGTGGTACCGGTCGAGGACTCGATCAGCGCCATGGCCAAATGGACATAGCTGCCGGCGCCCGCGGAGCCATAGACGATGTCGCCCGGGCGCTTTTTCGCCAGCGCGACGAATTCCTTGGTGGACTTCACCGGCAGCGCAGGATGCACGACGAGCATGCCGACCTGCCGGGCCAGGGTCGTGACGCCGATGAAATCGCCGAGCGTGTCGTAAGGCAGCTTCTTGTAGAGATGCGCGTTGGCGATATGCGTCGTCGACTGCACCATCACGACGTAGCCGTCCGCCGGGCTGTTGGCAACTACGGCAGCGCCGATGGTGCCCGCCGCGCCGCCGCGATTGTCAACGATGAATTGCTGTCCGGTCTGTTCCGTCATCCTCTGGAACACGATCCGTGCCGTGACGTCGTTGGAACCCCCGGGCGGGAAAACCACGATGACACGCACTGGCTTCGCGGGATAGGTCTGCGCGTAGGCAGTGGGCGGGAAGCACAACGCGGCGAGCGCGGCCGGCAATACGATGCGAAGCAAACCTTTCATGGCATTCCTCCTTCGTTGTCGTTGGTGTTCCACGATACAATTCCACCACAGTTCGGATACCCATGTCGAGCCGGACGGGTGCCGGAGCGCCACGATGAGCAAACCCATGCC
>JAHZNX010000298.1 GCA_020028375.1 Betaproteobacteria bacterium
GCATTACCCCAGCCCATCGCCGTGGAGAACCGTCCCGGCGCCGGGGGCACGGCTGCCAACGCTTATGTGGCGGGCCGGCCGGCCGACGGGCATACGATCCTGTTCGCCCACGCCGGCTCCTCGGTCATCACCCCCATCATCACGAATCAGCCGACGTTGAAGTGGAACAACTTCGCTCCGGTGGCCCGGATCCACGCCGAGGAGGAGTGGCTCATGGTCCATCCGGACTCGCCGTGGAAGTCGGTGAAGGAGCTCGTCGCCTACGCGAAGGCCAACCCGAAGAAGGTTCGCGTGGCCGGCTCGGCGATCGGCGGGATCGACAGCTTCGTCGTCCTCTCCTGGGAGAAAGGCGCGGGCATCGACGTGGAGTACATTCCCCACGAGGGCGGCGGGCCGGCGATACTGGCTTTCCTCGGCAAGAACGCCGAGGTCGTCGTCGGCAACGTCTCCGAGTTCTTCCAGCACGTGGAGGCGAAGAAGATGGTGCCGCTCGCCGTCGCCAGCGAGAAGCGCAGCCCGATCTTCCCCAACGTGCCGACGTTGAAGGAAAGCGGGGCCGACGTCGTGATGGTGCAATGGCGCAGCGTCCTCGCGCCGAAAGAAACGCCTCCCGACCGCGTCGCGGCCCTCGCCCAGGCGTTCCGCAAGGCAATGGATGCGGAGTCGTGGAAGACCTTCAACCGCAATGCCAAGGCAGTGGATGCCTATCTCGGCCCGGCGGAATTCGGGAAGTTCCTCGCAGCCGAGGAGCAGCGCTTCACGAAGATCATCGACGAGCTGGGATTGCGGAAGAAATAATGCGGCGAACGCGGGGCGCACGGCGCCCCCGCACAAACGGAAACGCCACCCCCGGGTGGCGTTTTTGTTGGCGGCGGCTCCGCCTACTTGTCGAGGCCGCCCATGCAGAGGTACTTCACCTCGAGGAACTCCTCGATGCCGTACTTCGAGCCCTCGCGGCCGATGCCGGACTCCTTCACGCCGCCGAACGGCGCGACCTCGGTCGAGATGATGCCGACGTTGATCCCGACGATGCCGGACTCGATCCCTTCCGCCACGCGCCAGACGCGGCCGATATCGCGGCTGTAGAAGTAGGCCGCGAGGCCGTACTGGGTGTCGTTGGCGAGATCGAGCAGCTCCGCTTCGGTCTTGAAGCGGTAGAGCGGCGCGACCGGGCCGAACGTCTCCTCGCGCGTGATCTTCATCGCCTTGGTGACGCCGGTCAACACCGTCGGCTGGAAGAACTGGCCGCCCTTCTCATGGCGCTT
Organism: Betaproteobacteria bacterium; assembly: GCA_020028375.1. Lineage (GTDB taxonomy): Bacteria > Pseudomonadota > Gammaproteobacteria > Burkholderiales > SG8-41 > SG8-41. The sequence continues at coordinate 1,266 of JAHZNX010000298.1, forward strand.
GCCGCCGGTTGCGACGCGCGCGCCTTTGGCCACTGCGTCCGCGATGTGCTCCTCGACTTTCTCCACCGCCTTCTTCTCGATCAACGGCCCCTGCACGACCCCGGCCTCGAGGCCGTTGCCGACCTTCATGGCGGCGACTTTCTCGGAGAGCTTGCCGGCGAATTTCTCGTAGACGCCGTCCTGCACGTAGATGCGATTGGCGCAGACGCAGGTCTGGCCCGTGTTGCGGAACTTGGACGCCAGCGCACCGTCCACCGCAGCGTCGAGATCGGCGTCGTCGAACACGATGAACGGCGCATTGCCGCCCAGCTCGAGCGAGACCTTCTTGACCGTGCTCGCGCAACTCTCCATCAATTTCTTGCCGACCTCCGTCGAGCCGGTGAAGGTGAACTTGCGGACCAGGGGGTTCGTCGTGAGCTCCTTGCCAATCGGCCCGGAAGCCCCGGTCACGACCGACAGCACGCCCTTCGGGATGCCGGCGCGCTCGGCGAGCACGCACAGCGCGAGCGCCGAGTACGGCGTCATGCTGGCGGGCTTGATCACCATGGTGCAACCGGCCGCGAGCGCCGGGCCCGCCTTGCGGGTGATCATGGCGTTGGGGAAGTTCCACGGCGTTACCGCGGCGCACACCCCGACCGGCTGCTTGATCACGACGATGCGGCGGTCGGCAGCCTGCGCCGGGATGGTGTCGCCGTAGACGCGCTTGCCCTCCTCCGCGAACCATTCGATGAAGGAGGCCCCGTAGGCGATCTCGCCGCGCGACTCGGTGAGCGGCTTGCCCTGCTCCACCGTCATCAGCACCGCGAGATCCTCCTGGTTCGCCATCATGAGCTCGAACCACTTGCGCAGCACCGCGGCGCGCTCCTTGGCGGTTTTCGCGCGCCATGCCGGCCACGCGGCGTGCGCGGCCTCGATCGCGCGCCGCGTCTCGGCCGCGCCCATGCCGGGCACGGTGCCGATCTGCTGGCCGTCCGCCGGGTTGTAGACCGCGAGGGTGGACTTGTCGTCGGCGTCCGCCCACTGGCCGTCGATGTAGCACTGCTGGCGGAACAGTCCCATGTCCTTCAGCTGAATTGCGGGTTTCACTTTCTGCAGCATGGTGGAATCCTCGTGATGGCTCGAAGGCTCGCGGGCGCAGGTCAGCCCCGCGCGATGCGTGGAATTATAGCAGCGCGCGGCCGTAACGGACCCCTGCGCGCGTTCCCTGTCGGGGCGGCGCCGGCGTTCATGCTTGATATAATCGGGCGCAAGAAGACCCAAAACCGCCCTTGATGCCCTCCGCCGCCCATTCGCTGTCACGCCTGCGCGCGGGGGTCCTGTGCGGGGCGATGGCCCTGTCCCTGCTCGGGGGCTGCGCCACTAACGGAAACCCCCGGGATCCGCTGGAGCCGCTCAACCGCGCGGTCTACAGTTTCAACGACGGCTTCGACAAGGTCCTCTTGAAGCCGGCGGCGGAGTTCTATCGCTTCATATTGCCGGACTTCATGCGCACCGGCGTCAACAATTTCTTCTCCAACCTCAACGATGTGATCGTCATGTTGAACAGCATGCTGCAGGGCAAGTTTACGCAGGGGGTATCCGATTTCGCGCGCCTGTTCGTCAATACTACTGTCGGCGTGCTGGGCCTGTTCGACGTGGCGACCGAATTCGGGTTGGAGAAGCACAACGAGGACTTCGGGCAGACGCTCGGCTACTGGGGCATCGGCGACGGGCCGTACCTGGTCCTGCCGTTCATCGGACCGAGCAGCGCGCGGGATACCGTCGGCTGGGTCGGGGACATTTACACCTGGCCCGTCACCTACGTTAAAGACGATACCACGCGCTACGCCCTGATCGCGGTGCGCTTCGTGAGCCTCCGCGCGGACCTGCTCGAGGCAAGCAAGATACTCGAGACCGCCGCGCTCGATCCCTACGTTTTCGTGCGCGACGCCTACCTCCAGCGCCGCCGCAACCTGGTC
>JAHZNX010000299.1 GCA_020028375.1 Betaproteobacteria bacterium
CTGAGGGTGGGCCAGACGTTGAGCCCGTCAAGAGGTTTTCCCTTGGCGGCATTCGCTCCAGCGAGCGCGGCCAGTGTCGGGAACATGTCCACGACATGCATGACTTCCTTCACCTCGCCGGGCTTGATGCGACCGGGCCAGTTGGCGAGGGCGACAACCCGGGTACCGCCCTCGTACAGCGTCCCCTTGCCGCCACGATACGGCCCGTTATCCGCCGGCAGCTTGAGCTTGGACACGTCAACGTCCCCGGAGAACATGGCCGTGCGATTGCCGCCGTTGTCGCTCATGAAGACGATGAGCGCGTTCTCGCGCATTTTCTTTTTCTCGAGCGCGGCGACCACCTTGCCGATCTCGTCGTCCATGGCGGTCACCATCGCCGCATAGGCGCGGCGCGTCGGGTCCTCGAAGTTCTTGTAGAGCTCGAGGTACTCCTTCGGCGCCTGGTATGGCGCGTGCGGCGCGGTGAATGCGAGGTAGAGGAACAACGGAGTCTTCGAATCGTGCTCCATGATGCGCGCAACCGCATCCCTGCCCCACAGCCGCGTCACGTAGCCCTCTTCCTTGACCCGCTGGTTGTCGCGATACCAATCCCGCACGTTCGCCGAGGAGTGCGTGAAGTAATCGATCTCGCCCACCATGGCGCCGTAGTGGTAGTCGAACCCGCGCTGACGCGGCCAGTACTTGCGGTCAGCGTGGCCGAGGTGCCACTTGCCGACCATGACCGTCCGGTACCCCACCTCCTTCAACGCCTGCGGGAGCAGCCACTCGTCAGTGGGCATCCCGTACTTGGAAGGGGTCGGAATGACGAGCGTCTGCAAGCCATAGCGGAACGGGTAGCGCCCGGTCAGGAGCGCCGCCCGCGTCGGCGTGCACATCGGCTGAACGTAGAACTGCTCGAGCCGCGCCCCTTCCTTCGCCAGCCTGTCGATGTTCGGCGTCTTGATGTCGGAGCCGTGGAAGCCGACGTCCTTCCACCCGAGGTCGTCCGCCACGATGTAGACGATGTGGGGGCGTGGCGCCGCCTGCTGGGCCGCTGCCAGCGGCGCCCACCCGAAGCAGGTTAAAAGAACTGCGAAAACGACAACAAGGCCCCTAGCGAAGCGCACTGCTATCACGCGGCTATCTCCTTAGAGCACCTAATAAAACGACAGGGCCCGTTGCCCTTCGACAAGCTCAGGGCGAACGGTCCCTTCGACCCTTCGACAGGCTCAGGACAGGCTCGCTCAGGACAGGCCTGTCGAACCATGAACGGCTACGCCGTGTAGCTCATTTTGTTAGGCACCCTTTACGCTCCATCGCCCGGAAACGAAGCGGGCCGCACCCGTGTGTCGACGGGTGCGGCCCGGTGAGCGGATTCAGCCCGCGATGATGCGGGAGACGCTCCCGCTTACTTCGCAGTGCCGACCACATCAACTTCGACGCGGCGATTCTGTGCGCGGCCCGCGGCTGTCTTGTTATCGGCGATCGGGTTGGCCTCTCCCATCCCGGCCACTTCCATAATGCTGGGATTGCCGCCGAGCTTGACCAGGTAATCACGTACCGCTTGTGCGCGTCGCAGCGACAGCTGCTGGTTGTATTCTGCTGCCCCGGTGCTGTCCGTGTGGCCGGTAATTTTCACCAGCGAGGCAGTGCTCATCTCCGCTCTCGCCTCTTCGCGGTACTTGCGGAGCGCTTCCTGTCCCGCGGGCGTCAGCTCTGCCTTGTCGAAGCCAAACAGCGCGGCTTCCTGGAACACCATGACTTTCGACTTCGGCGTAGCCACTAGTGCCGGCGCGACTGCGACTACGGGTGCGGGCTTGGCAACGGGTGGCGGCGGCGCGACGACCCTCGGCTCGGGGAACAACTCGGGATTGCACGCCTTGGTCGCGTTCTCCTTCGACCAGGACATAGTGCGAACGCATTGCCTGCTGCCGTCGCGCACGGCAACTCCCGTCGCCGCGTCATAGACATATCCCGGCGACATCTGCGCATGTGCGGGAAATGCAATTAGTGTGGCGGCCAGCAGCGTCGACAGGGCCAGCGTGGCCTCAAATGCTTGCTCGTGTTTGTTCATTGTTTGGCTCCCATAAGTTGATATAACGCGCCCTTCCCACAGCCCAAAGGGGGAATAATTATATGCCGATACGCGGCCGGGCGAGGCCCTTGATCCGGTTCAATCAGAAGCCAGACCCCCCTGGACCTTACGAATAGCTTACGGACTCCTGGAGTCAGACTCGATTTTCGGGGTCGAACATTTCCGTTTATTTACCCTCCACCGGCGTGATCAGCCTGGCCGGCAGCTTCAGCGTGCGCTCGAAGATTCCCAGAACCTGGGACGTGACCGCTCCCGGACCGAGCGGCACGACGAGGGGGTCGCGGATGTCGCCGCTCACACCGACCGGCACGCTGGTGAAAGTCCCGCCGATGATGTATCCCACGAGCGGCACCTTGCGCACCAGCTCGTCCAGGCGGCTGAACGGCGCAACCAGCACCGTGAGTCGGCTGCTGTAGTCGGTAACGGAGATCCAGCCGTTCGCGGCGAGTCCCAGCGCGTCGCTCAGGAAAGACCCTTCCTCGACGATGAACCGGCCGTCCTCGAAATGCCCGGCCACGGTCAGCGCACGATAGGGAAATCCCCGGTCGTCGAGCCTGGGGCCATCCTCCTTCATCAGCGAGGCCACATTCGTCATGGAAAGGATGTTCCCGAGCAGAGGGAACTTCATGACCTTGCCGTCGCGCATGTCGCCGCGGACCGTCCCCTTGAGGTTCTTGGGAAGCTCCGCCAGCCTGCCTTGTGTGCTGATGTCGGCGTTCAGGTCATATACTCCGGTGATCGCCACGCGCTCCCCGCTCAGGCATTCGGCGGTCTCCTCAAGCTGCTGCTTCTGCGCGACGATGCGCGCGGAAGCAGAATAGCCTTGCGGCGTCGCCTCGAGCGTCAGCGGCAGCGATATTCCGCATAGCTGGGCCTGTTCCAGGTCCAGGTGCGCGCGCCGCTGCTCGAGGGACAGGGTCGCAGCAACCGGCGCGACCCGGTAGCGGCCGCGCTGGACGAAGTCCGAACGGACCGCGATGCGCCCGGTCACCGGCAGCGGCCATTGCCGCCATGCCTCTTTCTCGCCGCCCGCGGCCGGCTTCGACTGCGCATCCTTGGCGGTCTCGGACCTGGGAGGCGCGAGCGCGTCGAGGTTGATGCCGGGAGAATCGAGCTGTGCCTCGATTACCGGTCCGCTCTCGCTGC
>JAHZNX010000300.1 GCA_020028375.1 Betaproteobacteria bacterium
TAGAGCTCGCCGCCGCGGCCGGCAACGATGCGCCGCGCGCCGCGATCCTTCGCGTCGGGCGTACGCACCGTGTACTCCCGGTAGTAGCCGCGCGCCCGGGCGGGAAGCTTTTCCTCGAAGTTGCCGAAGACCGCCCCGTCGCGCCGGTAGGGAAACGGTCCGCCCTTGCGGATCAATGCGATCGTCCCGCGCGCCTCTGCCGGCAGCTCGCTCGCTGCCACCTCGGGAATCGCGCCGGGTGCGCGCTCCGCGGCTGCGCCACCGGTTGTCAACAGCGTGACCGCCAAGAGCGCCGCGGCTGCGCGGCGCGCCCCGTCACTCATCACTGTTTTTCCTGTCGGAGGCGAATGTGCAGCTCCCGCAGCTGCCGCTCGTCCACCGGGCTCGGCGCATGCGTGAGCAGGCATTGCGCGCGTTGCGTCTTGGGGAACGCGATCACGTCGCGGATCGAATCGGCGCCCGCCATGAGCGCGACGATGCGGTCGAGACCGAACGCGATGCCGCCGTGCGGGGGCGCGCCGTATTGCAGCGCGTCGAGCAGGAACCCGAACTTGGCCTGCGCCTCCGCGCGCGGCGCCGGGATCGGACTCCAGGCGACCCTCGTGACCGTCGGCGGGCGAGGTGAAGGGATGGTGCATCGCGTTCCAGCGCTTCTCCTCCTCGTCCCACTCGAACATCGGGAAGTCGAGCACCCACAGCGGGCGCCAGCCGGGCTGCGCGTAGCCGCGCTCGTGCCCGATTCTCGCGCGCAGCGCGCCGAGCGCGTCGTTGACGACCTTCGCCCGGTCGGCGCCGAAGAACATGAGATCGCCGTTCTTGGCGCCGGAGCGCCCGACGATTGCTTTCAGCGCCTCATCGGAAAGGTTCTTGACGATCGGCGACTGCAGTCCCTCGCGCCCCTTTGCGATATCGTTCACCTTGATCCATGCGAGCCCCTTGGCTCCGTAGCCCCCGACGAATTCGGTGTAGGAGTCGATCTCGCCGCGCGTCAGCTCGCCGCCGCGCGGGACGAGCAAACCCGCCACGCGCCCACCCGCCATGCTTGCGGGACCGGCAAACACCTTGAAGGCGACGTCCTTCATCACGTCCGTCAGCTCGGTCAGCTCCAGCGGCACGCGTAGATCCGGCTTGTCGCTGCCGTAGCGCCGGATGGCCTCGTCGTAGGTGAGGCGCGGGAAGGGATCGGGCAGATCCGCCCCGATTCCTTCCTTGAACAAGTGGCGGACGAGCGCTTCCATCAGCATCGTGATCGCGTGCTGGTCGAGGAACGACGTCTCGATGTCGATCTGCGTGAACTCCGGCTGGCGGTCGGAGCGCAGGTCCTCGTCGCGGAAGCACCTTACGATCTGGTAATAGCGGTCGTAGCCCGCGATCATCAGCAGCTGCTTGAAGAGCTGCGGCGACTGCGGCAGCGCGTAGAACTCGCCCGGGTGCACGCGCGATGGCACCAGGTAGTCGCGCGCGCCCTCCGGAGTAGAGCGCGTCAACATGGGGGTCTCGACGTCGATGAAGCCGTGGCGGTCGAGAAAGTTGCGCACCGCCATCGCCACCCGGTGGCGCAGCCGCAGGTTCTTCTGCATGACCGGCCGCCGCAGGTCGAGCACGCGGTTCTCGAGCCGCACCGTTTCCGACAGGTGCTCGTCGTCGACCTGGAAGGGCGGCGCCAGGGACGCGTTGAGGATGGCGATCGTCCGCGCCAGCACCTCCACCTCGCCGCTCGCGAGCTCGGGATTGACCGTGCCTGCGGGGCGCTCGCGGACCGTACCTTCGACGCGGACCACGAATTCCGCGCGCAGCCGGTCCGCGGTCCTGAAGGTTTCCGGAGAATCCGGGTTGCACACCACTTGCACCAGCCCCTCGCGGTCCCGCAGGTCGACGAAGATCACCCCGCCGTGGTCGCGGCGGCGGTGCACCCAGCCGAACAGCGTCACGGTCTGGCCCAGGTGTTTGCGATTGATGCGCCCGCAGTATTCGCTACGCATGCCGCGTTTTTTATTGGTTGACGGCCCTGGGCGGCTTCGCGGAAGGCGGGGCGACGGGGCCGCTCCTGCGGCCGCTGTCGTCGGGCAATGCCACGCCCATCGAAATGATGTACTTGAGCGCCTCGTCCACCGACATGTCGAGCTCGACCACGGCATCGCGCGGCACCATCACGAAGTACCCGCTGGTGGGATTGGGTGTCGTCGGGACATAGATGCTCACGTAGTCGCCTTTGAGGTGCCGCACGACCTCACCGCCTGGCGTGCCGGTGAGGAAGGCGATCGTCCACATGCCGGGGCCCGGCCACTGCACCAGCAGCGCCTTGCGGAACGCCTGGCCGCCGGGCGAAAACAGCGTGTCGCTCACCTGCTTCACGCCGGTATAGATCGAGTTCACCACCGGTATGCGTGCGAGCACGCTTTCCCAGAACTTCACCAGCCGCTGGCCGATGAAGTTGGCGGCGAGCACGCCCGTCGCAAAGACGATCAGCAGCGTCAGTACCACGCCGAGGCCCGGAACGTGCATGCCGAGCCAGCTTTCCGTCTGCCACTGCTGCGGCAGCAGGCGCAGGGTCTGGTCCATCGTGCTCACCAGCAGGTCGAGCACCCAGAGCGTGATCCCCAGCGGCACCCAGATCAGGAGCCCGGTGATGAAGTAGCGTCGGATGAGAAGCTTTCGGCTCATGAAGACGAAACGGATTGCGGCGAAGCCCCCGCGTCGAGGCGGATGAGCATATCAGGAAAAGACGAGAATCTGTGCGCGACGACCCGCTACCCGCGATCGCGCGGCGAGCCGCGCCGCCGGGACTAGCTGCGGGCCGGGCAGGCGCCCGCGCCGCACTCAGCGGCGGGCTTGGAGGGCTCCGTGCCGGAGCCGTCGGCGGGCTTGTCCTGCTTCGATTCGGACTTGCCCTTCTTGGCCGCCGGCTTCGCACCGCTGTTCTTGAAGTCGGTCGCGTACCAGCCGGTGCCCTTCAGATGGAACCCAGCCGCGGTGACCCGCTTGTTGAACGCGCGCTTGCCGCACTCCGGGCAATCGGTCAGCGGCGCGTCGCTGAGGCGCTTCAGGAATTCCTTCTGGTATCCGCACGCGCCGCAACGGTATACGTAGATCGGCATGACTATCCCTCAAACGATAAAAACCATTATATCTGAAAAGGTTACGGACGGTAAACGGACCCGCATGCACGCCCGCACTATAATGGGGACGCACCCTCGAAGAGAGATCGGCCATGAGCGAAACCGCCGAGAAAATCGACATCCACCGCGGGCTGAAGGGCGTGTACTTCGACCGCTCGCGCGTGTGCTACATCGACGGGCGCGCCGGCGAGCTGCGGTATCGCGGCTACTCGATCCACGACCTCGCCGAGCGCTCGACGTTCGAGGAAACGTGCTACCTGCTGCTGAAAGGCGAGCTACCCGGCCGCGCGCAGCTCGATGCGTTCACCGCGGAGCTCAAGGCGGCGCGGGCGCTGCCGGAGCCGGTCTACGGCCTGATCGAGACCATCAAGACGGCGCATCCAATGGACGTGCTGCGCACCGTCGTGTCGGCGTTGTCCGCGTTCGACCCCGAGACCGCCGACAAGTCGCATCGACATGGTGCTGCATGCCGAGCACGGCTCGAACGCGTCCTCGTTTGCCGCGCGCGTGGTGGCCGGCACCGACGCCGATCTGCACGGCGCGATCACGGCGGCAGTGGCGGCGCTCGCCGGCCCGGCGCACGGCGGCGCCGCGGAAAACGTGATGCGCATGGCGCAGGAAATCGGCGACGCCGGCAAGGCGGCCGAGTACGTGAGTTCGAAGCGCGCCAACAAGGAAGCCGTGATGGGCTTCGGCCACCGCGTCTATCGCGCCGAGGATCCGCGCGCGCGCCACATGCGCGCCGGCGTCGAAAAGCTCTCGCGCGAGATGGGCCAGCCGCACTGGTACAAGATCCTCGAAGCCGTGGTCGACGCGATGAAGCCCTACGCCCGCCACGGCGTCAATGTGAACGTGGATTTCTATGCGGGCGTCGTCTACTTCCTCAACGGCATCGCCGAGGACCTGTTCGTTCCGATCTTCGCGGTGGGACGCGTGCCGGGCTGGACCGTGCAGGTGCTCGAGCAGCTCGAGAACAATATCCTGCTGCGCCCCCTCACCCTCTACAACGGCCCCGAGCCGCGGCCGTACGTGCCGATGGAGAATCGTTAGAGTCCAGCAGTCTCCCTCACCCTATCCCTCTCCCGAGGGGAGAGGGGGTGTTTCCCTTCTCCGCTCGGGAGAAGGGTGGGGATGAGGGACACCGTCACGCCCTGGCGAGGACAAGCGCGGCGGTGGCGACGATGTCCTCCACGCTCGCCCCGCGCGAAAGGTCGCTGATCGGCCGCGCAAACCCCTGCAGCACGGGGCCGATCGCGCGCGCGCCGGCCATGCACTGGGTGAGCTTGTAGCCGATGTTCCCCGCGTCGAGATCGGGGAAAACGAGGACGTTCGCCCGTCCCGCGACCGGGCTTCCACCCTTCAGCTTCTTTCCCGCCACCTCCGGCACGAGCGCCGCATCGGCCTGCAGCTCGCCGTCGATCGCGAGATCCGGGGCGCGGCTGCGGGCGAGCGCTAACGCACGCGTCACCTTCTCGACCCGCGCGTGCTGCGCGCTGCCCTTGGTCGAGAACGAAAGCAGTGCGACGCGGGGTTCCTCGCGCAGCAGCGCGCGACAGCTCTCCGCGGATGCGAGCGCGATATCGGCGAGCACTTCGGGATCCGGATCCACGTTGACGGCGCAGTCCGCGTAGATGTAGCCCTTCGCTGCGCCGCGCCCTGCTCCGGGGACAATCATCAGGAAGAAGCTGGACGGCGTGCGGATCCCGGCGGCGAGCCCCACCGTCATCAGGCCCGCCTCAATCACGCGCCCGGTGGTGGTCGTCACGCCGGCGATCATTGCGTCGGCGTCACCGGCCTTCACCATCATTCCGGCATGGAACAACGGCTTCCGCACCAGCCGCTCCGCGATATTCGGATTTGAATTCGGCCGGCCGGCTGAATAGAGCGTCGCGTAGGCCGCGAGCCGGGCGCTTTCCGCCGGATCGAGCACGGCGAGGCCGTCGAGCGCAACGCCCGCGCGCGCGGCAGCCGCGCCGACTTCCGCGCGCGTGCCGACCAGTGTAGGAGTCGCGATGCCGAGGTCCTTCAGCCATCTTGCGGCGGCTACGATGCGCTCGTCATGCCCTTCCGGAAAGACCGGGCGCTTGCCGCTTGCACGTGCCCGCGCAATGCAATCATCTATGACGTTGATCACTGGACCGCGGACCTAGTTCCCACCACCCCGCCCGCAAATCCCTCACCCCCGCCCCTCTCCCGAGTGGAGAGGGGAGGCTCGAGATTCCCTTCCCTTGCATGGGGGAAGGGCATGGGATGGGGGCTGGCGGGCACCCCTCCTC
>JAHZNX010000005.1 GCA_020028375.1 Betaproteobacteria bacterium
TCCCACTGGCCGCGCGTCAGCTTCTCGCGCGCGAGCCCGATGAAGCCGTCGCGCATGTGGCCGATCTCATCGGCATATACCTTCTCGCAGGCGCGGGCGATGCGGTCATTCAGCTCGCCGGAGCCTTTCAACCGCATGCCGGTGGCGTACATGCTGCAGTACCCCCCCTCGGTGAAGCGCACGGCGAAGTAGCCGAGCCGCCCGCGCTTGTCGCGATACTCGTAGCGCATGCGCGCGAGCTTGTCGTCGGCCGGCCAGCTCCTGACCTGCCGCGGGTCGAGCTTTCCGCCCGAGAGATGGTCGTGGATATCCGCGAACAGGCAATAGTGGTAGAACTCGGCGCGCAGGCCGTCGATCACTTCCAGCACCTCGTGCCGGTCCACCCCGCGGTCGATTTTCGGGTAGACCTTGCGCAGGTAGTCGACCGGCCCGAGAAACAGGCCCTTCTTCCGGTCGCCCACGCCCGAGCCCCACAGCTCCTTGTAGCACTGGCGGGCGAGCCACGCGAGATCGCTCTCTTTCGTGCGGCGCGGGCTCTGGAAATAAGTCCATGCCACCTCCGCCTCGCCCGCCCAGTACGGCGCCGACAGGTCCACCAGCCGCCTGAGGTTCTCGCTGACGGCCACTGTTACCCTCCGCTGTCAGTCGTCAGTCGTCACTGCACTTTCATGCCGATGCTCTTGATCAGCGACGCGAGCTCGGCGTATTCGTCGCGCTGGATCTTCGCGAAGTGCTCGGGGGGGCCGAATCCCGGTTCCGCGCCCTGCTGCGCGAACTTCTCGCGCGTGGCGGGCTCCTTCAGGACGCTCACCGTGTCGGTATTGATCCGGGTAACGAGCCGCTTCGGCACCCCCTGCGGCGCGATGAGTCCGAACCACGATTCCGAACGGTATTGAGGAAATCCCGCCTCCGCGCTCGTCGGCACATCGGGCAGCGCCGCGGCCCGCTTGGGCGAGCCGACCGCCAGCGGGCGCAGCGTGCCGGCCTTGAGCATCCCCACGATCGCCGGCAGGGGATACACGTAGAACTGTATCGTGCCGGCAATCAGCGCGCTGCGGCTGTCGGCGCCGATGCGGAACGGCACGTGCACCACATTGATCCCCGCCTTCGACACGAACAGCGCGCCGGCGAGATGCGAGGAGCTGCCCACGCCCGCCGAGCCGTAATTCATCGCGCCGGGCCTGGCCTTGGCGAGCGCGATCAGATCCGGGATGGTCTTGGCTTCGACGCCCTTGCCGAGCACGATCACGTTGGGATTCGAGCCGACGAAGGAGATCGCCGTGAAATCCTTGAGGGGATCATAGGGCCTGACCTCGCGCAGCAGCGCGTTCGAAAGGTGCGGCTGCCCGATCATGGTGAGCGTGTAACCGTCGGGAGCCGCCTGGCGCGTCAATTCGCTCCCGATCAGCCCGCCCGCGCCTGGCCGGTTGTCCATGACGATCTGCTGTCCCCAGAGCTCCGTGAGCCGCTGGCCGACGATGCGCCCCAGCACGTCGCTCGCGGAGCCCGCCGTGAACGGCACGATCATGCGTATCGGCTTCGACGGCCAGGCCCGTCCTGAGCTTGTCGAAGGGTCCTGCGCGATCGCAGCGCCTGCGCCGCCCGCCAGCGCGACGGCGAACGCGATGGCACCGATGCTGTGCGATGTCTCCATGGCAACCTCCCCTGACCGTGTATATTACTTCATGGATTCACGCAGATGGGCTTACCCCGTGGGGACGCTATGACGACCGGCAAGCAGGAGCTGACTCGATCCGCACCCTCCCCGGAGCAGCTTGCTCCGTCCTTCGCCCAAACGGCGGCGCGCCTCCAGACCCGGCCGCGCGTCCTGCGGCGCATGCTGGCGCTCGACGATTTTGAGACCACGGCGCGCCGCTACCTACCGCGCCCGATCTACGGCTACATCACGGGCGGCGCGGAAACGAACGCGTCGCGGCGCGCGAACCGGGAGGTCTGGGACGAGCTTGCCTTCGTCCCCCGGATGCTGGTGGACACATCCGCGCGCACGCAGAAGACCACGCTTTTCGGCCGCACCTACGACGCGCCATTCGGAATCGCGCCGATGGGCGGCACCGCCATGGCCGCCTACCAGGGCGACCTCGTGCTCGCGCGCGGCGCCGCGGCGGCCAACGTGCCGATGATCCTCTCCGGCGCCTCGCTGACGCCCCTCGAGCGCGTCCGCGAGGAGGGCGCGACCGCGTGGTTCCAGGCCTACCTCCCCGGCGAGGACCGCCCCATCACCGAGCTCGTCGAGCGCGTGGCGCGCGCGCAATACGAAACGCTGGTGCTCACCGTGGACGTGCAGGTGGCGGCCAACCGCGAGAACAACGTGCGCAGCGGCTTCGACACGCCGCTGCGCCCCACGCTGCGCCTCGCCTGGGACAGCATCCTGCGGCCGCGCTGGCTCCTCGGGATGCTCCTCCGCACGCTGCTGCTGCAGGGCATGCCGCACTTCGAGAACATGGGACCGCGCGTCCCCCTCATCTCGCGCACCGGGGAGCGCGAGCGCGGCCGGCGCGACCGGCTGTCGTGGAAGCACCTCGAGCTGATGCGGCGGCTGTTCAAGGGGCGGCTCGTGGTCAAGGGCATCCTCGACCGCAACGACGCCCGCCTCGCCCGCGAGTGCGGAGCCGACGGCGTCATCGTTTCCAACCACGGCGGGCGGCAGCTCGACGGCGCCCTCGCGCCGCTGCGGGCGCTGCCCGGGATCGCCACCGAGGCGCGTGGCATGACCGTCATGATGGACAGCGGCGTGCGGCGGGGCACCGACGTGCTGAAGGCGCTCGCGCTCGGCGCGCAATTCGTGTTCGTCGGGCGGCCGTTCATTTGCGCGGCCGCGATCGCCGGCGTGCCGGGCGTGCTGCACGGGATCAAGCTGCTGCGCGAGGAGATCGACCGCGACATGGCGCTGATCGGCATCACGACGCTCGCCGAGATGCGGCGCGAGCTTCTCACGTCAGCGAAGGGCGCCGATTTCCTGAGCCACTGAGTGTCACGCCAAGCCCTTAGAGGATGCCGGTCCGGCGGCCCTCGGTGCGGCTCGCCTGTTCGAGCGGCACCTGCTCGTGGATCACGGTGAGCTTGCACCCGGCCGCAGGCGGCGCGAAGCTCGGCATGCGGTGATGGTTCCATCTCCGGTGCCCGGTGACGAGCGAACAATGGAGACGGAGCGGATGCTAGTGTCCGGCCGCGCCGCTGGGGCCGGAGCCCGCAGGCGTGCGCCGTAGCATGGCCGCGGCGAGTAAGGCGATGGCGACCGCGATAACGGCGCTGATGCCGGAGACCAGCTCGAACGATTGCGCGAACGCCGCGCGCGCCGCTTCCAGCAGCGCGGCGCCCGCGGGCCCTTGCAGACCCTCGGCAACCGCGACGGCACCGCCGAGCGTGGCGCGCGCGGCCTCCGCTGCCTCGGTCGGGAGCCCGGACGGGAGGGTGCCCGCCACTTCGCTGCGATAGACCGCGGTCACGAGGCTGCCGAGGACGGCGATGCCGAGCGCCCCGCCGAACTCGGAGCTGGTTTCCGACATCGAAGCGGCGGCCCCGGCGCGCTCGGGCGGCGCCGCGCCGAGAACGAGATCGGTCGTCAGCGTGACTACCGGCGTCAGGCCGACGGAAAAGACGACGGAACCGGTGACGAGCATGGCGAGCGGCGACGCGGCGTCGCCGACCAGGGCGAGCAGGACGAAGCCGGCGGCGGATACCGCCATGCCGCCGCCGATCACGGTGGCGGGGCGGAAACGGCGCACGATCATCGGAGTCAGCATGGACCCGGCGACGAAGGCAAGCGCTGAGGGCAGTCCCCACAGCCCCGCCTCCAGCGGTGAGAGCCCGATCACCGACTGCAGGTACTGGGCGATGAAGAGGAAGGCGGCGAAGCAGGTCGAGAATCCCAGCACGTTCACGGCCAGCGCCGCACTGAAGGCGGGAACGCGGAAGAGCTTGAGGTCGATCAGCGGATCCGCCAGCCGGCGCTGGCGGCGCAGGAACGCGGCGCCGACCGCAATGCCCACGAGGATGGACAGCGCCGCCACCCATCCCGGGCCGTCCTCGGCGATGCGCTTCAACCCGTAGATCACCGTCAGCACGCTGGCCACCGACTGCGCCGCGCTCAGGAGGTCGAGCCGGCCCGCGCCGGGGTCGCGGAACTCCGGCAGCAGCACCGGCCCGAGCGCGAGCAGCAGCGCCATCACCGGCACGTTGATGAGGAAAACCGAGCCCCACCAGAAATACTCCAGGAGAACCCCGCCGATCACCGGGCCGATCGCGGCGCCCGCGGAGTAGCTCATGATCCAGACGCTGATGGCAACCGTGCGCTGGTGCGGGTCGTGGAACATGTTGCGGATCAGGGAAAGCGTCGAGGGCGCGAGCGTGGCCCCGGCGACGCCGAGGAGCGCGCGCGCGGCGATGAGCATCGCGGAGCTGGTCGAGTACGCGGCCAGCACCGAGGCGACGCCGAACGCGGCGGCGCCGATCATGAGGAGCTTGCGGCGCCCCATGCGGTCGCCCAGCGTGCCCATCGTGATCAGCGACCCGGCGACCAGGAAGCCGTAGATGTCCACGATCCACAGCAGCTCGGCGCTGCTCGGCCTCAAGTCCGCGCTCAGGGCCGGCACGGCGAGGTTGAGCACCGTCAGGTCCATCGAATAGAGCATGCACGGCAGGGCGATCACCGCCAGCCCGATCCAATCGCGGCGCGTCGCTCTGGATGCGGCAAGGTTGCTCATGGCCCTTGGTCGAACGGCGGCGCCCGGATTCGACAACGCGCTCAGCTCTTCAGCCGGTAGCCGGTCTTGAAAATCCACACCACCACGGCCAGGCAGACCAGGAAGAACCCCAGCGTCGCTGCGAGGCTCACCCCGACGCCGACGTCGGAAGTTCCGTAGAAGCTCCAGCGGAACCCGCTGATCAGGTAGACCACCGGGTTGAAGAGGCTCGCCGTGCGCCACGCGGGCGGCAGCATGTCGATCGAGTAGAAGGCGCCGCCGAGGAAGGCAAGCGGCGTGATGATCAGCATCGGGATGAACTGCAGCTGCTCGAAGCCTTTCGCCCAGACGCCGATGATGAAGCCGAACAGGCAGAAGGTCGTCGCGGTGAGGACCAGGAAGGCGATCATCCATGCCGGGTGCACGATCTGCAGCGGCACGAACACGTTCGCGGTGGCGAGGATGATCAGGCCGAGCAGGACCGACTTGGTCGCGGCGGCGCCGACGTAGGCGAGGACGATCTCCAGCGCGGACACCGGCGCCGACAGGACCTCGTAGATGGTGCCGGTGAACCTCGGCAGGTAGATGCCGAACGAGGCATTGTTGAGGCTCTCGGTGAAGATCGCCAGCATGATCAGCCCCGGCACGATGAAGGCGCCGTACGGCACGGCGTCCACCTCGCCCATGCGCGAGCCGATCGCGGTCCCGAACACCACGAAATAGAGCGACGTGGTGATCACCGGCGTGACCAGGCTCTGCCACAGCGTGCGCCGAAAGCGCGCCATCTCGAACCGGTAGATGGCGAGAACACCGTGACGGTTGAAGGCGGGGAACCGGATCGCGGTGCTCATGCGCGCTCGCTGACCAGGCTGACGAAGATGTCCTCGAGCGAGCTCTGGCTGGTATTGAGGTCCTTGTAGACGATCCCCAGCTCGCCCATGCGCCGCAGCAGCGACGCGATGCCGGCCCGCGACTCGCCCGCGTCGAAGGTGTAATCGAGCTCGCTGCCCCCGTTCTTCAGCTCGAGACGCCAGTCGCCGAGCGCGGCGGGAATCTCCGCCAGCGGCTCCTGCAGGTGGAGCGTGAGCTGCTTCTTGCCGAGCTTCTTCATCAGCGCGGTCTTCTCCTCGACCACGATCAGCCGCCCCCTGCTGATCACGCCGATGCGGTCGGCCATCTCCTCGGCCTCGTCGATGTAGTGCGTGGTGAGGATGATGGTGACGCCGCTCGCGCGCAGCCCGCGCACCAGCGCCCACATGTCGCGGCGCAGCTCCACGTCCACGCCAGCCGTCGGCTCGTCGAGGAACAGGATCTCCGGCTCGTGCGCCAGCGCCTTGGCGATCAGCACGCGGCGCTTCATTCCGCCCGAGAGCGTCATGATCTTGTCGTGGCGCTTGTCCCACAAGGAGAGATCGCGCAGCACCCGCTCGAGGTGCGCAGGGTCCGGCGGGCGTCCGAAGAGCCCGCGGCTAAAGCTGACCGTCCCCCACGGCGTCTCGAACATGTCCGTATGCAGTTCCTGTGGCACCAGACCAATCCGCGACCGGGTCACCCGGTAATCGCGCTGGATGTCGTGGCCATCCACCCGCACGGTTCCCGAAGTCGGCGTGACGATGCCACAGACGACGTTGATCAGCGTGGTCTTGCCGGCGCCGTTGGGCCCGAGCAGCGCGAAGATCTCGCCCTTGCGGATCTCCAAGTCGACGTTCTCCAGCGCCCGCAGGCCCGAGGCGTAGGTCTTGGTCAGTTTCGCAATGGAAATGATCGGCGCCATCGGCGGGCTCTGTCGCACTCACGAATTCATAAAGGGGAAAATACCGCGCCCCGCATTATCCGGGCCCGGCGACGATCGAGTCGACCTTGTCGGGGTAGAACGCGAGCAGTTCCTTGATGACGCTCATCTCGTCGTATGGCGTCTCATAGCTCCAGACCGCGTTTTCCGCGGTTTTGCCGCCGGACGAGAGCGTGTAGTACGACGCGTGTCCCTTGAACGGGCAATAGGTCGTATGCGTCGTGCGCACAAACCGCTCCATCTTCGCGTCCTTGCGCGGAATGTAGTAGACGGCGGCGTAGTTGCCCTCATCCATTCGGACCGCTTCCCAGCTGTCGGCGATGACCTCGCCGTTGAAGGTCACGCGCACCCGCCCGCCGGCCGGCTTCGTCGTGATGCGATGCTCGGGGTTGCTCTTGTACCCGGGTCCGCTGTTGCCGCTCATGTGTGTCTCCTTTCTCATCCTTTCGCGCGCCGCCGCTCGCTGTCGCGGATCATCCCGGCCAGGTCCGCGGCCGGGCGGATCTCGAAGGGACCCGCGCGCACGCCGGGGTGCTTCGACATAAGCTGGATGGCGTGGTTTAGATCGTTCGCCTCCAGAATCAGGATGCCGCCGATCTGCTCCTTGGTCTCGGCGTAGGGGCCGTCGGTGACCGAGACCTTGCCGTTGCGGAAGCGCAAGGTCACCGCATTGCTGGCGGGCTGGAGCCCCTCCCCGCCGCTGAAATGGCCGCCCTTGCGCAGCACGTCGTCGTAGGCAAAGCAGGCGTCCACGAGGGCGTTGCGCTCGGTTTCGGGCATTTCTTCGAGCTTGCCCGGTTCGATGTATCCGAGGCATACGTATTTCATCGTGTCCCCCTATCGAGCTTCGGTAGACGGTTGACTAACCGTTTACCGCTGTCCATTTCCCCTCTCCGCTCGGGAGAGGGGGAAGGGGTGAGGGGGCGAGCATCGTCAAGCATATTGACGACCCTCGCTACGTTTCGAGCGCGCGCACCTCGACCGCGCCGCCGTAAGGAAGCGTCGGGATGCGCTTCGCGATCGCGATCGCCTCGTCCAGGTCCTTGCATTCGACCAGGTGATAGCCGCCGAGCTGCTCCTTGGTTTCGGCGAACGGCCCGTCGCTGACGAACGGCCTGCCGTTGCGGCTGCGACCGGTGGCGGCGTTCGCCGTCGGCTGCAGCTTGCCGGTGGTCAGGTGCTGACCGCTCGCGTGGAGGCTCTGCAGCAGTGCGCCGTAGTCCCGCATGATCGCGTCGCGCTGCGGCTCCGGAATTGCGTCCCACCGCTTCTCGTCGAAGCAGCACAGCAGCAGGTATCGCATGGCGTGCTCCTTTTCGTCTTAGCCGTCGACCAGTACCTTGAACCCGCCGTAGATCATGCGCTTGGCGTCGAAAGGCATGTCCTTCACGTCGCCCATGCCGGTGATGCGCGGGTCTTTCATCACCCTGGCATTGACGCGGTCGCGATGCGCGCGGGATTTGAACACGATATAGGAAAAGAACACCGTCTCGCCCTTCTTCAGCTTGACGCTCCGCGGGAACGAAGTCCATTTCCCGGGCTTCACGTCGTCGGCCACGCACTCGCGGAACTCGAGGGCGCCGTGGTCGCACCAGACCTTGCCCGCCTTCTGAGCCATGCGGCGGTAGGCCTGCAGCTTCTTCTTCGGTACCGGAAGGACAAAACCATCTACGTATCGAGCCATACAAACCTCCGTCTTGGGGCGTTGCCTACTCATTGTCGTCCGGGGCGTGCCGAAATCGACAACGATGATTCGCGCCCGCGCGGCTACCCCCCGCTGAGAGCCTGGACGATAATCACTTCGTCGGTTGCGCGGAGCGCCTGCGTGAGGTCGCGCGCCTGCTCGCCGTTCACGAAGATGCGGATGTGGCGCCGTATCCGGTCCTGCTCATCGATCATGCGGAAGTGAATTCCGGGGTACTGGTGCTCCAGGTCGAGGAGGACCGCCGCCAGCGTCGCACCGGCGGCCTCGGCCTCGCCCCGCTCGGTGTACGAGCGCAAGGCGCTCGGGATCAGCACTTTCATTGCGGAGCGGGCTCTACAGGCCGGCCGCCTCCACGGCATAGATCTCGGGCAGGTGGCGGGCGATGCAGGTCCACCGGCGGCCTTCGTCGCGGCTCATCCACAGCTCGCCGCTGGTCGTGCCGAAGTAGAGGCCCACGGGGTCGGCGTCGTCCGCGCACATCGCCTGGCGCTTCACGGTCCACCAGCCCTGCTTCGCGGGGAGCCCCGCGTCGAGGCGCTGCCAGGACTTGCCTCCATTGCGGGTCGCATAGACGGCGGGCTTGCCCTCCGGGCTGGTGCGGGGCCAGACCGTCGCGCCGTCCATCGGAAACACCCACGCGGTGTCGGCGTCGCGCGGGTGCACCACCAGCGGGAAGCCGATGTCGCCGACCGGCTTCGGCATGTTCCTGCCGATGCGCACCCACGTGTCCGAGGGGCGATCGAGGCGGTAGATGCCGCAGTGATTCTGCTGGTAGAGGCGGTCCGGGTTGCTCGGGCATATCCGGACGCAATGCGGATCGTGGAAGGTGGGTTTCGACGCGTCGAATCCGAATCCTTCGACCACGTCGAGACCCTTGATGAGCGTCTTCCAGGTGCGGCCGCCGTCGGACGATTCGTGCACGCCGCCGCCCGACATCGCGATGTAGAAATGCCGCGAGTCGCGCGGGTCGACGATGATCGAGTGCAGCTTCGGCCCGTCCGGCGTGCCGTCCTGCACGGTCCCCATCCATTCGCGGAACTGCGGATCGTCGTTGATGATCGAGAACGGCTCCCAGCTGACGCCGCCGTCACCAGAGCGGAACAGTCCCTGGGGCGACGTCCCAGCGTACCAGACGTCGCGGTCCGCGGCGCGGCCCGGGGTGAGCCAGAACGTGTGGTCCACCGCGCGCCCTTCCTTGCCGTCCGCGGCCTTGGCGAAAGCGGGCGGGCGCGCCGCCTCCTTCCAGGTGCGGCCGAGATCGGTGGAGCGGAAGATGGTGGGGCCGAGGTGGCCGGTCTTGGCCGCGGCGAGGAGCGTGCGTCCGTCGCGCGGGTCGAGCACCACCTGGCTGATCACGTGGCCGAGAAAATGCGGCCCGTCCGCGCGCCAGGTTTTGCGCGCCCCATCGCCGTGATAGAGCCACGCGCCCTTGCGCGTCGCCACCAAGAGGAGGGTGCGGCGCGCGCCTGACCTTGCGCCCGGCCTGCGGACGGCTGGCTTTCTCGATCTGCTTGCCATTCTTCGTTCCTTTCAGATTCCCGTTTACCTGCGTTTTTCCCCGGCTTTCCCTGCGCGCGCCGCTGCGCCCGCGCCGGGAAGCCCGAGAACTTCGAGCGTCCGTGCATCCTCCGCGACTGGTCGTACCTCGACGCAGCCGATCCAGGCGCCCGGAATCCGTGCCGCCACCCCGATCGCCTCGTCGAGATCCCGCGCCTCGATCAGGAAATAGCCGCCGAGCTGCTCCTTGGTCTCGACCCATGGGCCGTCGGTGATCGCGACCTTGCCTTGGCGCACGCGGATCGTGGTCGCGCTGTCGGGCGGCAGCAGCCGGTTGCACCCGAGGAAGTGGCCGCTCGCCCGGATGTCCGCGATGAACGTCCGGTATTCCTCGAAGTGCCGCTCGGCGTCAGCCTCGGTCATCTGCTCCATCACCTTCTCGGCGCAAATCAGGCATAGGTACTTCATTCCGTTCTCCGGTTCAATCAGCGGCCCATTTTCTGCATGGCCTGATGCATTTCTTCCTCGCTCACGTCGCGCAGGTGGGTGGCGACCGACCAATGGTGGCCGAAAGGGTCTTCGAGCTTGCCGTAGCGGTCGCCCCAGAACTGGTCCGCGACCGGCATCGTGACCTTCGCCCCCGCCGCGACCGCGCGTTTCACGAACGCGTCGACGTTCTCCACGTAAAGGTGGATTGTGACCGGCGAGCCCTTGAGGGACTTCGGCCCGAGCGCGCCCCACTCGGGCATCTCGTCGACCAGCATTACGGCCGAGCCCTCGATACGGATCATCGCGTGCATGAGCCTTCCCTGCGGGCCCGGCAATCGTCCTTCTTCCACGGCATTGAACGCTTTCTTGTAGAACTCGATGGCTTCGGCCGCGCCGGCGCAGACCAGGTGCGGCGTGACGGTGTGCATGCCCTCGGGCACTGGCTTGACGTTCGACATGTTGCGCTCTCCAGATTTCGATTTCGGGAAGACTCCGGCCCGCCTACTTTTCCGCGATCGCCTTCAGGCTGGCGAGCCCCGCTTCGAAGTCCTTGCCAACCATCTTGTCCATGTCGATGAACACGTGAATGATCCTTGCCAGGTACGGTGCAGGACCCTGCATCGCCCAGCTGACGTTCGTGGTGCCGCCGTTGGGCACGAGCGTGAACTCGACGGTGTTCTCGACCTTGAACGGCTCGACCATGCTGAGCCGCATCGCGACCCTCGAAACGGGCAATGCCTCCAGTATTTCGATACTTCCCTTGCCGACATCGTTGTTCCCGTCGAAAGCATACGCCGCGCCCTTGCCGCTGGCGGGGCCGCTGTAGCGTCCCTTCAGATTCGGGTCCTTCTTTTCGAAGGGATTCCAGGTGTTGAAGGCGCGCAGGTCGTTGATGAGCGGAAAGATTCTCTCCGGCGGCGCCTTGACGCTTGCGCTGCGCTCCACGCGGAAGGTATCCGGTTTGTTCGCGGCGGTCAGGAGCACGCCGGCAACGGCGATGGCGAAGGTAATACCAAGGATCTTGAGCATGGGCCCTCTCCTTTCTGGATTCAATTGCCGGTGTGCGCCCGGTGCAGGGCCCCAATGTCGATCTTGGACATTTGCAGCATCGCCTGCATGACTCTTCTGGATTTCGCGGGATCCCTGTCCTGCAGCAGCTCGATGAGGATATCGGGAACGACCTGCCACGACAGCCCGTACCGGTCCTTGAGCCAGCCGCATCGTGACGGTTCTCCACCCTGGGAGAGCTTCTCCCACAGGTGGTCCACTTCTTCCTGCGTCTTGCAGTGCGCCACGAACGAGATCGCTTCCGTGAACTTGAACACCGGGCCGCCGTTCAGCGCCGTGAATCGCTGCCCGTCGAGCTCGAAAGCGACGGTCATGACCGATCCTTTCGGCCGCCCTGCGGCCTTCGCCGCCTCGTCTCCGTAGCGAACCACGTTCACGATCTTCGAATTCGTGAAGATCGAAACGTAGAACTTCGCCGCCTCTTCGGCCTGGCTGTCGAACCACAGAAATGGGGTGATCTTCTGCATGGCTCTGGTCCTTTTTTTGATCGCAATGGGCGGCTACTTCTTCCCGCCGATACCCATTTCGCGGAAGCGCTCGACCGCCCCGGATTTCATGCCGAGCGAGGTTTCGAAGTCCTCCAGCTCGAACAACTGCCGGACCTCGATCTCGCCGTCCTTGCCGCCGATCGCGGGATTGGGGAAGCGCTTCGTCCATTCGAGCGCTTCGTCACGAGACTTCGCCTGGATGAGCGTGTAGCCGGCGACCAGCTCTTTCGTCTCCGCAAAGGGCCCATCCACCACGGTGCGCTTTCCCTTGGAATACTTGATGCGCCAACCCTTCGAGCTTGCCTGGAGCCCCGAGCCATCGAGCAACATCCCGGCTTTCTGCAGTTCCTCGTGGTAGCTCGCCATGTCCGATATGAGCTTTTGATCCGGCATGACGCCTGCTTCCGAGTCCCGGGTGGCCTTGACGATGATCATGAACCGCATGTCTGCAACTCCTTGTATTCAGGTTAAAAGTCAAATTCGGTCGCTTCCGGATGCTCCCGCTTCCTATGCCCTGTAGTCGTTCGGCGATACGCCCAATCGACACCATCGCCACCGGGCGTGTGACGCCTGGTCTTGATATCGTCGAGTACCCTTTGACTCGCAATCGACCTATATTACGGCACGCAATCCGCCATCACCCTGCCACCCCAAGCGCCGCTTCCGGCAGAGGTGACCGCCGGTGCCGGGCCTGCTGATGAAGCGGGCATTGTGACCGAGGAGCTTTCTCATGAAGCCGCGAATCAGCCTCATTACGATCGGCGTGGATGACCTGGAGAGGTCGCTCAAGTTTTATCGCGACAGGCTCGGACTTGCAACGCAAGGCATCATCGGCACGGATTTCGCGTATGGGGCCGTGGCGTTCTTCGAGCTGCAGGCCGGCCTCAAGCTGGCGATCTACCCGCGGAAGAGCCTATGCCGGGATTCGGGTTTACCCTTGCACGAGCCGAGCTCGACGGAGTTCAGCATCGGCCACAATGTCTCCTCAAGAACCGAGGTCGATGCCGTCATGCTCCAGGCAAGGAGGGCAGGCGCCGACATCGTGAAGCCTGCGCACGACACTTTCTGGGGCGGTTACGCCGGGTACTTTCAGGACCCTGACCAGCATTTGTGGGAGGTTGCCTGGAATCCCCAGTGGCCCGTACCAGAGTAAGGCATGACTCGTCACGGTCCATCCGCGCCGGGCGGGGGTGCAGACTCACTACAAGGAGCTCGCGCCGCTGACCAGGGATGCTGAACCATCCACCGAGGACGATGACCCGCGCTCGGTAGAATCGCATTGAGTTCGACCCCGTGAGCTCAGGACCTTCGCGC
The DNA here is from genome assembly GCA_020028375.1 of Betaproteobacteria bacterium. Taxonomy (GTDB): domain Bacteria; phylum Pseudomonadota; class Gammaproteobacteria; order Burkholderiales; family SG8-41; genus SG8-41. The sequence continues at coordinate 13,057 of JAHZNX010000005.1, forward strand.
GCACGCGCCAAAGCGTGAATCCCAACCCAAGCATCGCGGATACGATGGCAAGCGGAGGGAGGACGGACAGGAAGAAGCTCGCTACGCCGGCCGTGACGCCGAACGCCGACAGGTAGGCGACGAGGCAGAACGGACACTTCGGGACGACCGCGTAGAGGACGGCAGGCAGGAGGCCAAGCCACGGGAGTCTCGCCCGCGCCCGGCTCGGCTCTGGGACGTCGGCCGCGGCTGGCGCGCAACCCGGGCAGTCAGCGATCATAGAGATCCCGCAGCTTCACCCATGCCATGATCCCCCCAGCCTCGTCGCGGCCCTTGGGGACGAGGTCGAGGTAGTGGTACGCCGTGTTCATCATGTCGATCCCGCGCCCGAAGGTCGAGTACGTGCGAAAGATCGCGCCGCTCTCGTCCTTCGCGAACACGCTGATGCCGGGCATGTCCGAAGGGGCGAAATTCTTGAGGACGGAACCCCCGCTCCTCACCGAGGACAGCTTGGCGAAGTTGTAGGTGGCGTCGCCGCGGGCCAGGGCGTCGGGTTTGAACGAGACCTCGAAGTCGTAGTTGAAATCGGTGCCGTTCGAGGAAACCCACTTGAATGTCCAGCCAAGACGCCGGGCGAAGGCTTGCAGCTTGGCGAGCGGCGCGCGCGAGATGGCGGCGAACGCGACGTCGCGCTGACGGAGATGGGCGGTGATGCCATTGAAGTTGTCGGCCCAGAACGAGCAGCTCTTGCAGCCGACCTCCCATTCGGGCGCGAACATGAAGTGGTAGACGACGAGCTGGCTTCGATCGCCGAAGAGCTGCGCCAGCGTCTCCCGGCCGTCCGGCCCGTCGAACGTATAGTCCTTGTCGATGCGCATCCAGGGGAGCGCACGCCGCTCCGCGCTGAGCTGCTCGCGCATGCGGGTAAACTCCTTCTCCTTGGCCAGGAGGCGCTTTCTTGCTTCCACCCATTCGCCCTTCGAAACGACCTGATGCGTTGTCATGGCAATTCCTTTCTGTGTTGGTCGAACGCCCACAGCTTAGCTTCGGCGACGGCGAAGGGTGAGTAACAACTGTGACGCGTTTTTTCAGTGGCGCCCGGTCGCGGCGTAGGATGCGACATGGATTCGCTCGTCACGGCGGCAGCGAGGGCGCTCAAGGCCGGCGACCCCCTGGGCGCGCTCAAGCGGATCGCGCTGCGGGACGACGCGCCCGCGCTCGCCCTGCGCGGGATCGCTATGGCCCAGCTCGGCGAGCTCGCGAAGGCCAGGGTGCTCTTACGGCGCGCGGCGCGTTCGTTCGGCCCGGGAGAGCGCGTGGAGCGCGCGCGATGCGCCACGGCCGAAGCCGAGGTGGCGCTCGCGGCGCGCGACCTCCAGTGGCCGACGCACGCGCTCGACGAGGCCCGCCGCACGTTCGGCGCCCTGGGCGACCAGGACAACGGACTTCACGCCGCGCTGCTTCAGATCCGCCGGCTGCTCCTGCTCGGCCGGGTGACCGAAGCGGGCGACGCTCTCGATAAGCTGGACCTTCGCGCGGCTCCGGCCATGCTGATGGCGAGGGGCGAGCTCGTCGCGTTCGAGATCGCATTGCGCCGCGGCCGCACCACACCCGCCCGGGCGGCGCTTGCCCGCGCCCGGGCCGCGGCCGATCGCTCGGGCATCGACCCGCTCCGCGCCGAAGTCGAGCGAGCCGAGCGTACGCTCGCGCTTCCGGCTGCACGGCTCATCGCGGGAGGCGCGGAACGCCCTCTCGTGCTGGCGGAAGTCGAGACGGTGCTCGCGTCGCCGCACCTGATCGTGGATGCGTGCCGGCGGGCCGCGCGCTGGGAGCGGCGTGAAGTGCGCCTCGCGCGACGCCCGGTTCTGTTTGCGCTGCTGCGCTCGCTCGCCGAAGCATGGCCTGGCGAGGCGACCCGCGAGATGCTCTGCGAGCGCGCGTTCCGGGCCCGGCGCATAAACGAGTCGCATCGCGCGCGGCTGCGCGTCGAGCTCGGCCGCCTGCGCAGGGAGCTCCGCGCGCTGGCCGACGTGCGGGCGACGCCGGGCGGCTTCGCGCTCCTGCCCCGATCGGGTGAAGTGCGGGTCCTCGCGCCGCCGATCGAGAGCCCGGACGCCGAGGTGCTCGCGCTCATGGCCGATGGCGAAGCGTGGTCCACGTCGGCGCTCGCTCTCGCGCTCGACTCGAGCCAGCGAACGGTGCAGCGCGCGCTCGGCGCCCTCGAAGCATCCGGCAAGGTGCGCACGCTCGGCCGCGCCCGGGCGCGCCGCTGGCTCGCCGCGCCGGTCGCGGGATTCGCGACGACCTTGTTACTCCCCTCTCCGTCCGGCATGGGGCTAGGCTGATCGCAACACGAGGAAAGGAGCAACGCATGAAACGATCGAAAGGCAGTGCAAGGTCCGGCGCGCAGGCAGCCGAGATCGTCCGCGAGTATGGCCCGCTATCGGAGAAAGTGGCCGGCGTGACGTTCGACGGCACGCACGTCTGGTTCGCCGCAGGCGAGACCCTCCGCGCGCTGGATCCGTCGAGCGGCCGGGAGGTGCGCGCCATCGACGTTGCGGCCGACGCCGGCACAGCGTTCGACGGGCGCTACCTCTACCAGCTCGCCGAAGCTCGCATTCAAAAGATCGACCCCGCGACCGGAAAGGTCGTCGCGACCATTCCGGCGCCCGGCAACGGTAACGACTCGGGCCTGACGTGGGCGGAGGGCGCGCTCTGGGTCGGGCAGTACCGCGACCGGAAGATCCACCAGATCGACCCCCAGACCGGCGCAATCCTGCGCACGATCGAGTCGAACCGCTTTGTCACCGGAGTGACGTGGGTCGACGGCGAACTCTGGCATGGCACATGGGAAGGCGGCCAGAGCGAGATCCGCCGCATCGACCCCAGGAGCGGCAAGGTTCTCGCCCGGCTCACCATGCCCGAAGGCGTCTTTGTGTCAGGCCTCGAGTCCGACGGCGCCGACCTGTTTTACGCGGGCGGCGGTCCGACCGGCAAAGTGCGCGCCGTGCGCCGCCCCAAGCGCATGCGTTGACGTTACGGCACGCAGCGCCGCACGAATTCACTTGCCGAGCTCGCCCAGGCGCCGCTCGAGGAACCGCCGCTCCGGCTCCTGGCGCGTGAGCGCGAGCGCGCGCTCGTAGGAAGCCCGGGCCTCGGCGGTCTTCCCCAGCCTCCGGCACAGGTCCGCCCGCGCCGCGTGCGCGAGGCGATAGTCCGCAAGCTCCCCGCGCGCGAGGATCGCATCGATCAGCACGAGGCCGGCCTCGGGGCCGTCGCGCATCGCCATGGCCACGGCGCGGTTCAGCTCAACGACCGGCGACGGTTCCACCCGCGCCAGCAGGTCGTAGAGCCCGACGATCTGCGTCCAGTCGGTAGCGCCGGCCTCAGGCGCCCCGGCGTGCACCGCCGAGATCGCCGCCTGCAACGTGTACGGACCGATGCGACGCGACGACAGCGCGCGCTCGACCAGCGCCGTGCCCTCCGCGATCATCTCCCGGTTCCAGAGCGAGCGGTCCTGGTCCTCCAGCAGGATCAAATCGCCGGAGGGCGACGCGCGCGCCGCGCGGCGCGACTCATGCAGCAGCATGAGCGCGAGCAGTCCAATTGCCTCGGGCTCCGGCATGAGTTCGACGAGCAGCCGCGCCAGGCGTATCGCCTCGCCCGAGAGATCGTGCCGCGTGAGCGTGGCGCCCGCCGACGCGGCATAACCCTCGTTGAACACCAGGTAGATCACGCGCAGCACGCTGTCCAGCCGCTCCGGCAGTTCCGGCTGCGAGGGCACCTGGTAGGGAATCTTCGCGTCGCGGATCTTGTTCTTGGCGCGCACGATGCGCTGCGCCAGGGTGGGCGGCGCGGTCAGGAAGGCGTGTGCGATCTCCTCCGTGGTGAGCCCGCAGACCTCGCGCAGCGTGAGCGCCACCTGGGCGTCCGGCTGCAACGCCGGATGGCAGCAGGTGAAGATCAGCCGCAGGCGGTCGTCCTCGATGTCATCGGCCGCCCAGGATGCGGGATCGTCGGTCCCGGCGATGTTCTCGGCGTCCTCGTCGAGCGGATCGAACCGCGCGTTCCGGCGTATTCTGTCGATCGCCTTGAAGCGGCCCGCCGATACCAGCCACGCGCGCGGATTTGCGGGCACGCCCTCGCGCGGCCACTGCTCGAGCGCCGCCCGGAAGGCCTCGTGCAGTGCCTCCTCGGCGAGGTCGAAATCGCCCAGAAGGCGGATGAGCGTGGCGAAGACGCGGCGCGACTCCGACCGGTAGACGGCGTCCACCGCCTCGCGCACCGGTCCGGTTGCGTCGTCGCTCACCTTCAGCGCGCTCCGGGCGCAAGCTGCAATGCTTTCATTTCCCGGTCCCCGCACTATTGTCGCACTACCCCCGTCCCATCCCGGTCCATGAATATCGCCGAGGCGGTTCTTTTGTTTGCGGCGCGTTGATTGCCTTGAATCGAGGTAATTTTTCCTTATAATGTGGCGGCCGCCGTATTCAAAATTACCAGTCGAAATTGACCCCGGGGCATGAAAATTGCTGAGCTTCCCGGAACCTACAAGGACTACAGGAATGTGTCACATTTCACGGGGCTTTACCCTGATCGAGTTGATGATCACGGTCGCGATCATCGGCATCCTCGCGAGCGTCGCGCTCCCCGCGTACCAGGAGTACACGGTACGCGCGAAGATGTCGGAAGTGATACTGGCGATGGCGGGGTGCCGCTCGTCGATCGCCGAGGTTTACCAGACCGGCGGCACGCCGCCGGGGGCGGGCAACTGGGGATGTGAGGGGGTCATCACCAAGTACGTGGCGTCGCTTGCGACCGACCTCAACGGCAAGGTGAGCATCACCGTTCAGAAAATCAACTCCGACGTCGATGCGAAGGTCGTGACGATGATACCGATGGCGTCGGCGACGGTCTTCGCCGATACGGTCACCGACATGGGCGCCGGCCTGTGGGGCTGGCTGTGCGGCGGAGCCGGCACGACCGTTGATAAGAAATACCTTCCGAGCTCTTGCCGCGGCACCTGAGCGCGCGGTAACAAGGGCCGGTTTCCACGCCCGCCCGCTGTAATCGCGCTCCGGCGCTCTTCCCTGACCGGGCGAGTCGGTAATGCGGCCTATTGGCGTTAGAATCCCGCCATCACGGCCCCGCCACCCTCAACCTGACATCCGGCCAGAACGCGCATGGATACTCCCGCCACGACTTCGTCCCCGCTCGCCCATCGCGTGAAGCGGCTCGGTCATCTCGATCTGCCGGGAAGCGGGCAGGTCGTCGTGCAGGGGCGCTATGCGTTCCTCGGGCACATGGAAGCTCCGCACGGCACCACGATCGTCGACGTGTCGGACCCGAAGCGCCCCCGCGTCGCCGCCGGTATCCCGCTCGATCATCCGCACGAGCACAGCCACAAGGTGCGCGTCGTGGGCGACATCATGTACACCAACCTCGAGCGGCCGGGCCGGCGGTTCGCGGCCAAGGCAGCGCGCTTCGCGGCAACGCGCGCCGGCCTAGAGAAGTCGCTCGGGCGCGCACCGACTGCGGCCGAGATCGCGGACAAGCTCAAGGTCAAGGAATCGGAACTGCCCCAGCTCGAGGAGTGGAGCCGCACCGGCTTTCCGCGCGCCGGGTTCCGGGTCTGGGCCATATCGGATATCGCGAAACCGCGGCTCATTGCGCACGTGAAGACCGGCGGCGTGGGCGTGCACCGCTTCGACGTCGACGAGCGTTACGCCTACATCTCCACCGGCATGGAGGGATACGCCGGCAACATACTCCTCAACTATGACGTGAAGGACCCCGCGCAGCCCCGGGAAGTCTCGCGCTGGTGGCTGCCGGGCCAGCACATCGCGGGCGGCGAGACGCCGGAAGGTCCCTCCGAGGTCTGGCACCTGCATCACGCGATGCGCTGCGGCAACGAGCTGTGGGCTGGCTGCTTCAACGCCGGGCTGCGCGTCATCGACATTGCCGACATCACGCGCCCGCGCACGATCGGCGCGTACAACTACCACCCGCCGATCGAGGATCCCACTCACACCGTGCTGCGCGTGCCGCACCCGATCGCCGGGCGGGAGGTCGCGATCGCAATGGACGAGGCGCACGGGCGCCACCCCGGCCGGATTCCCGCCGGCCTGTGGCTGTTCGATGTGGGCGACCTCGCGCGCATCCGGCCACTTGGACACTTCCAGGTGAGCGAGCTCGACACGCCGTGGGCCCGCAAGGGCGGCCGCTTCGGCGCGCACCAGTTCCAGGAGCACGTCGAAGGCACGCTTGTCTATTGCACGTGGTTTTCAGGGGGGCTGCGGGTGGTCGACATCCGCGATCCGGTTATGCCGCAGGAGGTCGCGTGGTTCATCCCGGAGCCGTGCGGCGGCTACTCGACCCCGCAGACCAACGACGTGGAAGTCGACACCCGCGGCCTCGTCTACATCGTCGACCGCAACTGCGGCTTCGACATCCTCGAGCTCGAGGGCTAACGCCGGTGACGAGATACGGGTGACGAGATATAGGTGACGAGATGCAGGTGACGGGTAAGAAGCGGGTTTTCGTCACCTTTAATCGTCACCCTTAATCGTCACCCTTAATCGTCACGCTCACTTGGCAAGACCGAGCTCGGCCAGAAACGCCTTCGCGTCCTCGTTGTCCCTGGCGAGGAACTTGCGCGTTTCAGCGCTCCTCTGGTAGTTGGCCGTCCAGAAATTTGATTCGAGCTCGTTCTTCCAGTCGTCGGCGTCCATCATGCGCCGCATCACGTCTTCCCAGTACGCGACCTGCTCCGCCGTCATCGCCTTCGGTCCGACGAGCACGCGCCATTGCGATACCACGGCGTCGGCGCCTTGTTCCCTCCAGGTCGGCACGTCCTGGAGGATGCCGGGAAGTCGCTGCGGTGCCGCCACCGCAATAATCCGCACCTGACCGTTGCGCAGCAGCGACGACGCGAATCCAACCGAGATCGGTACGACGTCGATGTGCCCGCCGAGTAAGGCAGTGGTCGCGGCGCCGCCCGAGGAGAAGATCACGTTCTTCATCTTCTTCAGGTCGAGACCCGCGGCCTTGAGCGCGGCGGCGGCGCCCTGGTGGTTGGGCGCCCCGAGGCTCGTGGCGATCCCGAAACTGATCGCGGTCGGGTCCTGCCTCATGAAGCTGATCAAGTCCTTGCCGCTCCTGATCGGCGAGACCGGCTTGACCGTGACGGCGATGTACTCCTCAAACAGCCGCACCACCGGCGTCATCTCGGTGTAGCTCGGGCCGTGCCCGGCGATGTGGTTGGTGAGGAGCGATCGCGATCCCATGACCAGGTAATGGCCGTTGCCGGGGTGCTGGTTGAGGTAGGTGTAAGCGACGCTGCTGCCGCCGCCGGGCTTGTTCACGACCGCAACCGGGCTCGAGACGTAGCGGCGGTCCTGAAGGATCTTGATCATGATGCGCAGAATCCGGTCGGATCCGCCGCCCGGCGCGTTGGTGGCGATCAGCTCCACCGGCCGGTCCGGCTGCCACGCCGATTGCGCCAGCGCGCCGGCGGCGGCGAGCGCCACCGAAAGCGCGACGATCGAGGTCGCGAAATGGTTCGTTCTGCCGGCAGCCCGGCGTTGCTCGGTTCCCCCCATGTGGCCTCCTCCGCTGATGATCGCTCCGGGCCGTGGACAGCCGCGGCCACCTCCCGAGCGGAAAATCTACTCCGATCCGACGGGCCAGGCCAGCCCTGGAGCTATCGGGCATGAAGTATCATTCCGCGGCAACGCCAATGTGCTGACGACCAGGGGGAATGAATCATGCCCGACGCGAACGACCTGCCCGAGATCCTGGAGACCACCGAAGCGGAGCGCCTCGCGACCGGTTTCATCTTCACGGAGGGTCCCCTGTGGCACCCCGACGGCTACTGGTACTTCGTGGATCTCCGCCGCAACAACCTGCACCGGCTCCGACCCGGGCAGGCGCCGGAACTCGTGCGCAGGACGGAAGGCGGCAACGGCACGACCTTCGACCTGAAGGGCAACCTGATCGTGTGCGAGGGCGACGGCCGGAAGGTCACGCGCACGGGGCCTGACGGCGAGTTGGAAACGGTGGTCGACCGCTACCAGGGCGGGCGCTTCAACCGTCCCAACGACGTCGTGTGCCGCTCCGATGGCAGCCTCTACTTCACCGACCCGGACA
>JAHZNX010000065.1 GCA_020028375.1 Betaproteobacteria bacterium
CGCGTCGATTGCGTGGACGTGGTTGAACGAGGTGGTCAGGAACATGACGCCGTCCACCACGATCGGCGCGGTCTCCATCGATTCCAGGACCTCGGTCTGGAACACGAATGCGGGCTTGAGCTTCGCCACGTTCCCGGTATTGATCTGCTTGCCCGGGTAGTAGCGCGTCTGCGCGTAGTCGCCGTTGGTGTGCAGCCAGTTCGTGCTGTCGCCCGCCGCCTTGTTCAGTTGCTCCTGGGACACGTTGATTGCCTTGGGCACGCCTGCGCCGGTGGTGGCCGGCTTGGCCCCCTTGACTTCCTGGGCCAGCGCCACGCCCGATGCAAGCACCAGGCAACCGAGCAGCGCGCCGCTGCGCGCAAGCATGTGAGTGATAATTTTCATTGGCTACCCCCTTGGTTGATTCGAAATGTAGGCGCGTGAGCGCTGAGTGATCCCAGCAGGCGCTCGCAAGCCTTGCTGGATTTTATCTTCCGCGACCGGTGCTATTATTGCCCCGATCAATTCAGGCCACAATACTACTTGTGGCGCGCCCGAAGCATCGGGCAGCTCCCAGGACCGGAGAAGACAATGAAGTGTTTGAGGCTGCTGAGTTTGTTAGTCGCCGCGTTTCCCATTGCTGCGCTGCCGCAGACGGTCAATATCAATGCCGACCTCCTGCTGGCGGCCCGAAAGGGCAGCGAGGCAACCGTTCAGGTGCTGCTCGACCAGGGCGCGAGCCTGAACTCGCGCAACCGCCTGGGTGACACCCCGCTCATCATCGCGGCGAAAAACGGCCATACCGCGATGGGCCTGATGCTGATCGAGCGCGGTGCCGACGTGAACATCCGCAACCTCGCGGGCGTTTCACCGCTGATGGCTGCCGCCTTCGAAGGCAATCTGCAACTGGTGCGGGCGCTGCTCGCGCGCCGGGCCGACCTCGCCCCCACGGACCGGGTGAAGAAAACCGCCGTGGTGTACGCCGCGGGCAACGGCCATGCCGAAGTACTGCGCGCGCTCCTCGATGCCGGGGTGGACGCCAACGCGCGCTACGACAACGAGCTCACGGCGCTGATGTGGGCGTCGGCCTATGGGCGCGATGAGGCGGTAAAGCTGCTTCTCGTGCGGGGGGCCGACGTCAACGCGCGCGACAACCGCGGCAAGACCGCGGCGGAGATGGCCGAGGAGGGAGGGCACCGAACCACGCTCAGCCTCCTGCGAAAATGATCTGCCGGAAGTAAATGGGGGCTCAAGCCGAGTGACTTCGTGGGCCTGTCGTACTGCGGGAAGGCGCCTGGTAACTGACGGCTATTGAAGAGCCGTTGGTCACGATGCGCGAGTAACGAGTAACGAGAAACGAGCAACGGAACTTACGCGGCGCCCTTGAGCCACGTCACCCGCACGCGGTCGTAGTCCTCGCCGCGCTCGAGAAGCTCCTCGAGCCGCGTGTGCGGCGTATGCTCGCCCATCAGGACTTCGTACTGGATTCCGGGATTGAAGGCGTCGCGCTTCAGCAGGATTTCGGGATCGGTGCCCGGCATCGAGCTATCGTTCAGGATCAAGGCATTGACGTAGGTGAACCGGAACGAGCCGGAGGAAGTCTGCCAGTTCTCGGCGCGCTCCGCGCCCTCGCCGATGCCGCGCAGGTACACCGACAGCGGCTTCTTGGACAGGATCTCGATGCCGGCGTGCACGTGCTCATGCGCGTCGCGCTGCATGCGCCGGATCGCGCCCAGCCACCACGCCTTCTGTCCCGCCGCCTGGAACGTGCAGAGCGAGCCGATCCGCGCCCAGGCTTCGTCCTGCCGCGGGATGTCGACGGCCACGCCCCAGGTGCTGCCGTCGCGCTCCATCCATTCGGTGACCGCGGCGGTCGACTGCTCGGCCTGGACCGCGATGCCGGTCTGCTCCTTCACCTTCACGCGCTGGTCCGCGCTCATCTCCGCCATGTCGCTGAACTCGATGCGGGTCACCAGCTCGGAGGCCGCCGGGAAGCCGTGCGCGACCCTGATCTTCGCTTCGATTTTCACGCGTGGCCAACGCCGCTGCGGCGGCGAATCGCCCCAGTACAGGGCGAGGTGCCTCAACGCGACCAGCTTCTCCTGGATCGAGTAATCGTTCCCGAAGCGCTTTTCGGGCTCCGCCGGATTGGCGGTAAAGCGCTCGAGCATTTCCTGGATGACGACGCGGGCCTGGGCCGCCCCGAAATAGCGCGTCGTCGCGCTCGCCGGCGCGCCCGTCGCGTGTCGCACCGGTCCGGCCGGCTGCGCGAGGTCGAGGTGGAAATTGCACTCCAGGTCGGGCTGAGCGCGCAGAGCGAATCCCCCGGCGAGCCGCGCGATGATGCGGGCCGAGAGCTCCATCTCGTGCATCCGCTGCGTCCCGGGGTTCGCCGCGACCATCATCGGCAGCCGCAGGAATTCCTGGCGGGCGTTGGTATGGAGAGGATCGCCCTCATAGGCCTTGACGAGCTCCGCAACGACGTGATCCTTTTCGGCCTGGCTGAAGAATTGCGCCAGGTCCTGCCAGATGCGCGGCTGCACCGGCAGGTAGCGGAGCAACAGGGTATTGCCTTCGTGCGTGAGGGCGCGCAGCGCGCGCGAGAGGAGCAGCGTGCGCTCCGGATGCGCGGCCTCGTCCGGCTTTGACGCCTGGGCAATCTCCTGGAGGCACACGCGGTAGGCGGCGGAGACATGCTTCCAGAAATCGACCATCACCTGCCACAGCTGGCGCCGCTGGAATTCGGTGAGCTTGTCATTGCGCAGGAGCTCGGCGAGCGCCGCGGCCTCCCGCTTCTGCCCGGTTTCGTCGAGCAGCTTCAGGACGCCGATCCGGTCGGAGAGGGGAAACGCGGGGGTTGCGGCGACCGTTTCGAGGGAAGACGCGATTTCCTCCAGGGCCTTGCCATGGTCGGGTGGCAGGTCGGCGAGAAGCTTCCGCGCCGCCTCGACGTTGTACATCGGGTGGTCGGCCTTCTTGCCAATGTCGCTCAGCCAATTGAGCATGGCAGGCCTTTCTCGCCGTGCGTTCCGGACGTCGGCTCCCCGCCGCGTGAGTTACATCATACGCCTACTCGTTGATTATCCACGGAATGCCGCGAAGAACGTGAGGAACTTCCGCACCCGCCACGCGGCCACTGCGCGGGGTGCGTGACTGAATCCACGGCCTGCGGTGCCTGAATGCGGCTCTGCAGTTACCCGCTACGAGTCACGAGCAGCGAGCAACGAGTCACTTCCTCGGCATGTAGAGATCGGTGATCGACCCTTCCGCGATCTCCGCGGCGAAGTAGACGGTTTCGGAAAGCGTCGGATGCGGGTGGATGGTGAGCCCGATGTCGGTCGCATCCGCCCCCATCTCGAGCGCGAGCACGGTTTCCGAGACGAGCTCCCCGGCGTTGACGCCGACCATCGCCGCGCCGAGCAGTCGGCGGGTGCTCTTGTCAAACAGGAGCTTGGTCATGCCCTCGTCGCGGTCCATGGAGAGGGCGCGGCCGCTCGCCGCCCACGGAAACGAGGCCTTCTCGTAGGCGCCGCCGCGCGCCTCGAGCTGCGCCTCGGTCTCGCCCATCCACGCAACCTCGGGATCGGTGTAGGCGACCGAGGGTATGGTGCGCGCGTCGAAGAACGCTTTGTGGCCGGCGATCGCCTCCGCCGCGGTCTTGCCTTCGTGAGTCGCCTTGTGCGCGAGCATGGGCTCGCCGCAGATGTCGCCGATGGCGTGGATGTGCTGCACGTTGGTGCGCAGCTGCCGGTCGACGGGGATATAGCCGCGCTCCGTGACGTTCACCCCCGCGGCCCGGGCGTTGAGGTCGTTTCCGTTCGGCCGGCGCCCGACTGCCATCAGGATGAAGTCGAAGGTTTCCGGCCGGGGCGCGCTCGCGCCCTCGTAGGTGACCTTCAGCCCGTCCTTCTGCGGCTCGATTCCCGCGACCTTCGTTCGCAGCAGGATCTTCTCGTAGCGCTTCTCGATGCGCTTCGCGAGCGGGCGCACGACATCCTTGTCCGCGCCCGGAATGAGCGAGTCCATCAGCTCGACGACGCTGATCCGCGCGCCGAGCGCGTCGTAGACCGTCGCCATCTCGAGCCCGATGATGCCGCCGCCGATGACGAGCAGGCGCTTCGGGACCTGCGGGAGCTCGAGCGCGCTGGTGGAATCGATCATGCGCGGATCGTCGTAGGGAAATCCCGGGATTCTCGCGATGCTGGAGCCCGCGGCGATGATGCAATGATCGAACGAGACCGTCTTCGCGCCTTCCGCCGTTTCGACGCGCAGCGTGTGCGGGGAGGCGAACTGCCCCTTGCCCTGCACAACCTCAACCTTGCGCTGCTTCGCGAGCCCGGCGAGACCCCGGGTCAGCTTGGATACGACGCCCGCCTTCCACGCGCGCAACTTCTCCAGGCTGACCTTGGGCTTGCCGAACTCGATGCCGGCGTGCGCGGCTTCCTGGGCTTCCGTCAGCACCCGGGCGATGTGCAGCAGCGCCTTCGAGGGGATGCAGCCGACGTTGAGGCACACGCCGCCGAGCGTCGGGAAGCGCTCGACCAGGACCACCTTCTTCCCGAGATCGGCGGCGCGGAATGCGGCCGTGTAGCCGCCGGGACCGGCGCCGAGCACCAGCACCTCGGCATGGATGTCGCCCCTGGGGCCGGCGTAGGGCGTCAAAGGCGTTGCGGCGGGCGGAGGTGTTGCAGGTCTTGTCGGTGCCGGTTCCTTGGCAGCGGGCGCCGGCGCCTTCGCAGACGGAGCAGGAGCGGCGACCCCCTCTTCTTTCCCCCCCTTGGCAAGGGGGGGAGATAGGGGGGGTTCGAGCGTGAGGATCAGCGAGCCCTCGGACACCTTGTCGCCGGTCTTGACGCGGATGTCCTTCACCACGCCCGCCTGGGGCGCGGGAACATCCATCGTCGCCTTGTCCGATTCCAGCGTGATGAGGGGATCTTCCTTGCTGACGGAGTCGCCCGGCTTCACCAGCACCTCGATCACCGGGACGTTCTTGAAGTCGCCGATGTCGGGAACCTTGATGTCGACAAGGGTGCTCATTTCCTGATCTGGCCAGTGCCGAGGACGACCCACTTGAGCGAGGTGAGTCCTTCCAGCCCCACGGGGCCGCGCGCGTGAAGCTTGTCGGTAGAGATGCCGACTTCCGCGCCGAGCCCGTATTCATAACCGTCCGCGAAGCGGGTGGAGGCGTTGACCATGACCGAGCTCGAATCGACCTCGCGCAGGAAGCGTTGTGCACGCGCCTTGTCCCCGGTGACGATGGCATCGGTGTGCTGCGAGCCGTAATTCGCGATGTGCTCCATCGCCTCGTCGAGGTCCTTAACCACCCGCACCGATAGGATCGCGTCGAGGTATTCCGTGTACCAGTCGTCCTCGGTCGCGGGCTTCATCCCGGGCACGATCCTGCGCACTTCGTCGTCTCCGCGCAGCTCGATGCCTTTCCCGGCGTAGATCCTGCAGAGCGGCGGCAGCACCTTCCGCGCGATGCCGCGCGCGACGAGCAGCGTTTCCATGGTGTTGCAGGTGCCGAGCCGCTGCGTCTTCGCGTTGTCGGCGACGCGGATCGCCATCTTGAGGTCCGCCTTGTCGTCGATGTAGGTGTGGCACACGCCGTGGAGGTGCTTGATCATGGGAATGCGCGATTCGCGCATCAAGCGCTCGATCAGGCTCTTGCCTCCGCGCGGCACGATCACGTCCACGGTGTCCCGCATCGTGACGAGCTCGCCCACCGCGGCGCGGTCGGTGATCTCGATCACCTGCACGACGTCTTCCGGCAGCCCTGCGGTCTTCAATCCCGCGTGCACGCAGGCGGCGATCGCCTGGTTGGACTGTATCGCTTCCGAGCCGCCGCGCAGGATCGCGGCGTTGCCGGACTTGACGCACAGGCCCGCCGCGTCCGCCGTCACGTTGGGGCGGGATTCGTAGATGATGGCGACCACGCCGAGCGGCACCCGCATTCTCCCGACCCGGATGCCGGAAGGACGCTTCCTCAACGCGGTCACGCGGCCGATCGGATCGGGCAGCGCGGCGATCTGCCGCAGCCCGTCCGCCATCGCCGCGATGCCCTTTGCCGTCAGCGTGAGGCGGTCGACCATCGCGGGGTCGAGCTTGTTCCGCTTCGCCTCCTCGAGGTCGCGCGCGTTGGCCTCGAGCAGGCGTTTTGCGTCCCGCTCGATCGCTGCGGCCATCGCTTTCAACGCGCGGTTCTTGGTCGCGGTGTCCGCCCTGGCGATTGAGCGCGCCGCCGCGCGCGCGCGCCGGCCGACGCCGTGTATGTAAGTCTGGACATCCATCGGAAACTCCGCCGACAGGCGGAGCGGTTCAGAACAAAGCGGGCTGATTCCGTTCCGCCGCCCTCGCGGCAGCGGCCATTTTACCCCGTTTCGGCAAGGACTTGGCCGGGGCGCCGGCGGCAAATCGCAGGGCGAGCTGCAGCAGTTCGTCCCACACGTCGCCGCGGATCAGGCCCTTCACCATGCGGTCGGTTCGCGCCGCGTGCGCAGCCGCCGCCTCGACCTGCTCCTTCGTGAAGCGCCGGCAATTCTGCTGCATGAGGCTCTGGTGGGAGCCGCCCCACACCCTGGCGTCGCGCCACAGCTGCGGCGGTGTCCTGCCCGCAGCCATGCCGTCGAGCACGCGCCCGATGATGCGGATTTCCTCGGCGATCGCCCACAGCACCAGGGGCGGCGCGACGCCCTCGCCCCTCAGCCCGTCCACCATGCGCGCGAGGTGCAGCACGTCGCCCTCGACCATCGCCTCGCCGAGGCTGAACACGTCGTAGCGCGTGACGTCGAGCACGGCATCGCGCGCCTGCTCGTAGCGGACCCCGCCCGCCGGGTAGAGCAGCGCGAGCTTCTGGACTTCCTGGTGCGCCGCAAGGAGGTTGCCTTCGACGCGGTCGGCGATGAACTCCAGGGTTTCCGGGTCCGCTTCCTGGCCCTGCGCGCGCAGCCGCCCGGTGAGCCATTCGGGCAGCGCCTTGCGTGTGACCGGTTTCGCTTCGATGAGGACGCCGGCGCGATCGAGCGCGTCGAACCAGCCCGCCTTCTGCGCGCGCCAATCGATTCCCGGCAGGACCACGAGCGTGACGGTGTCCGGCGGCAGGCGCTCGCAGTAGCGCTGCAACGCCTCGGCCCCCTCCGTACCCGGCTTGCCTGCGGGAACGCGCAGCTCAAGGACGCGGCGTGCGGCGAACAGCGACTGCGAGGCTCCGGCAAAGGCGAGCTCGTTCCACTTGAAGCCCGCGTCGGCGGTGATTACCTGCCGCTCGGAGTAGCCCTCGGCGCGGGCCCGCGCGCGGATCCAGTCGGACGCCTCGAGCACGAGCAGCGTTTCGTCGCCGAAGACGGTGTAGAAAGCTTTCAGCTCGCGGGCGAGGTGTTGCTGCAGCTGCTCGGTCGTTATTCGCATGGATCTACCGGTCCTTCAGGACTGTAATTTTGCCGCCTGCAGGCGCCGCACCAGCTGGCTCACGGCGTCGTTGCGCATGTCGCGGTAGAGCAGCGCCTCCTCCGATTCCGTTGCCAGGACCTGACTGTCGTTGTATGTGTAATCGCGCCGCAGCAGGATCTCGCTGGCAGGGATGTGCTCGCGGTTCTTGCTGTCGGTCAACCGGTAGGACACGCGGTAGCGCAGCTGGAATTCGCTCACCCGACCGCCACTGCTGAGAGAGAGGATCTGCTTCTCCTGCAGCTCGTTCAAGATCTGCAGGATGACCTCGGCCTGTTCCGGGCGCTCGGTGATGCGGGCGCCGCTGCCCGTGGCCACGGCGCGCTTCAACTGGATGGCGAACACGGAGGTCGACGCTGCCTGCACGTACATCGAATTGAACGGCAGAGTCGCGGTGCCGCGGAGCTGGAAGCCACAAGCCGCGACCAGCAGCGCGGACGCGGCAAGGATGAAGGCGGAAGGATGAAGGCGGAAGTAACGGCGCAATGCGGGTCGCCAATCGAAGTTCACTGTTTTTTCTTCATCCTTCATCCTTCCGCCTTCATCCTTAGACTACGACGTTGACCAGCCGGCCCGGGACCACGACGACCTTCTTGATCGCCTGGCCGCTGACGTGCTTTTGCACCGCGGGATCGGCGAGCACGATGGTCTCGATCGCCTTCAAGTCGGCGTCGCGCGGCACGCGCACGTCGCCGCGCTTCCTGCCGTTCACCTGCACCACCAGCTCGATCTCGTCCTCGATCAGCGCCACGGGATCGTGCTCCGGCCAGGGCGCGGTGAGGACATCCTCCCCGAACTTCAGCTCGCGCCACAGGTGGTGCGAGATGTGCGGAGTGATGGGGGAGAGCAGGCGCAGCAATATGCCCAGGCCCTCGCGCACGATCGGGCGGCTGGCGGATTCGTCCGCCGGCGCGCGCTCGAGCGCGTTCAGGATCTTCATGGCCGCCGAAGCGACGGTGTTGAACTGGTGCCTGCCGATGTCGTAGTTGGCCTGCTTCAATACCGCGTGCACTTCGCGGCGCGTGGCCGCAAGCCCGGCGGAGAGCATCGCGCCGCCCGGCGGAGGGGAGGCCGCTGCACCGGCCCGGCCGAGACTCCAGGCGAAGGTCCACAGCCGGCGCAGGAAGCGCGCCGCACCCTCCACCCCGGCGTCGCTCCAGACCAGCGTGTCCTCCGGGGGCGAAGTGAACATCACGAAGAAGCGCGCGATGTCGGCGCCGTAGCGGTCGATCAGCTCCTGGGGATCGACGCCGTTGTTCTTCGACTTGGACATGGTGCCGATGCCGCCGGCTTCGACCGGCTGGCCGTCGGCCTTGAGGATGGCGCCGCCCTCCGGCCGGGTCTCGACCTCGGCCGGGTTGTAATAGATGACACGGCCCGTGTCGCCCTTGCGGAAGTAGATGTCGTTCAGCACCATGCCCTGGGTGAGGAGATTGCTGAACGGCTCGTCGAGCTTCACCAGCCCCAGGTCGCGCATCACCTTGGTCCAGAAGCGCGAGTAGAGGAGATGCAGAATGGCGTGCTCGATGCCGCCGACGTACTGGTCCACCGGCAGCCAGTATCCGACCCGCTCGTCCGCCATGGTCCGCGTGCTGTCGGGACAGGCAAAGCGGATGTAGTACCAGGACGAATCCACGAAGGTGTCCATGGTGTCGGTCTCGCGCCGCGCCGGCTTGCCGCATTTCGGGCACGTGCAGTTGACGAAGTCGGGGCGCCAAGCGAGGGGATTGCCGGTGCCGTCCGGCACGCAGTCCTCGGGCAGCACCACTGGCAGGTCCGCCTCCGGCACCGGCACGTCGCCGCAGCCGCCGCAGTGGATGATCGGTATCGGGCATCCCCAGTAGCGCTGGCGCGAGATGCCCCAGTCGCGCAGCCGCCACAGCACCTGCTTGTCGCCCAGGCCCTTCGCCTTCAGGTCGGCTGCGATCGCG
>JAHZNX010000301.1 GCA_020028375.1 Betaproteobacteria bacterium
GGGGGCGAAGATTCAGCGCCTACTGAACGTGCTCCTACGTCTTGCTTTTGGGTCCAATGGTGCGGAAAGCAAACACCTCAGTCCGTACCTGATTTTCATCGGCATGAAGAACCAATAGCTGACCGTTGTGTCGTCGATACAATCATCATCCTGACCTGACCCCCGCAAACTGATCCAGATATTATGACCGGTCCTCGCTCGGAGGGCCGTATGCGGACCAGTCGATTCACCGAAGAGCAGATCGTCGGGATTCTCCAGGAGCATGCCGCCGGCGCGAAGACCGGTGAACTGGTCCGGCGCCATGGGATCTCGCGCGAGACGTTTTACAAGTGGCGCCGGAAGTACGGCGGGATGAAGGTGGACGAGGCCAAGCGGCTGCGGGTCCTCGAGGAGGAGAACCGCCGGCTCAAGCGCGTGGTCGCCGACCAGGCGCTGAACATCCAGGTGCTGAAAGATCTATTGGGAAAAGGATGACGACCGTGGCAGCGCGGCGGCGCGCGGTCCAGGAGACGATTACCGCCGCACAGGTCTCGGAGCGACGCGCCTGCCGTTTTGTGGGCGTCGCGCGCTCGAGCCAGCGCTATGTCCCGCGCCGCGATGATACCGACCTGCGCGCGCGGCTCGAGACGCTGGCGATGCTCAAGCCGCGGTGGGGCTATCGCCGCCTGCACTGGCTGCTGACGCGCGAGGGGTGGCAGGTGAACCGGAAGCGAGTGCAGCGGGTCTACCGCGTCGCGGGGCTGCACGTGCGGCGCCGGCGGCGCAAACGGGTGATGCGGCCGCGCGTGGTGCGACCGGGTCCGCAGCGACCGGCGGAGCGGTGGTCGATCGATTTCGTCCACGACACGCTCGGCAGCGGCCGCGTCTTTCGGGCGCTCACGATCGTGGATGATTTTACCCGGTACTGCCCGGCGATCGTCGTGGACTTTGGTCTCGGTGGGGAGCGGGTGATCGCCACGCTCGAGCAGTTGGGCGCGGAGCGGCCGCTGCCGCCCACGCTCGTGTGTGACAACGGCCCGGAGTTTACGAGCCAGGCGCTCGATCAGTGGGCGTACGCGCGCGGCATTACGCTGCAGTTTATTCGGCCGGGCAAGCCGGTCGAGAATGCCTACGTCGAGAGCTTCAACGGCCGGCTGCGCGACGAATGTTTGAACGAGAACTGGTTTGCGACGCTGGACGATGCGCGGGTCACGATCGAACGCTGGCGGCAGGAGTACAACGCGGGGCGGCCCCACAGCAGTCTCGGGGATCGCACCCCGGAGGAATTCACGAACGAGCTGGCGATCACCAGCTCACACCTTAACCCCGAGGATTGGTCGTAATAACTGGATCAAGAACTGGGGTCAGGTCAGATTGACCCCCACACGGCCGTGATACCTCATGTGCCGTAGCTTCGTTGAGCGATAGCTGCCGCACGTCCACTCCGCTATACCTCGTACCAGCATCATTAGCCCTCAACAATGGAGACGTATCATGAAATCGAAATACTGGACTAGCCTCGCCACCGGACTGAGCCTCGCGGCCCTCGCCGCCTGCCAGCCATCGAGCCAGGCAGCGGAAGTCGCGAAGAAGGATGCCGGGAAGACACCGGTAAGCGCCACCCGCACGCTCGAAGCATGGAGGCAGTTCTCCATGGCGACGACAGCGACGATCAGCTCGCGCACCGCGAAGCCGGGCGACGTCTTCACGGCAACGGTCGTGGCGGATGTGCAGGATGCCGCCGGCCGCGTCGCCATTCCCGCAGGCTCTCTCGTCTCCGGCACCGTTACGGACGTCAAGTCCGCGCCGAACCCGAGCAGCCCGGGCACGCTGACTTTGGCGGTCAATAGTGTGGCCGTGAATGGCCGCAGCTATCCGATCAATGCCACCATTGATTCCCTCGCGACCGAGCGGTCCGGACGCCCGATCAGCGGCGGCGACGCCGTGAAAGTGGGCGTCGGCGCAGCGGCAGGCGCGATTATCGGCCAGATCATCGGTAAGAATTCCAAGGGAACGATCATCGGCGCCGTGGTCGGCGCAGCGGCCGGCGGGGCGTACGCGGCAGCCACGAAGGACGGCGACATTAGGCTTCCCGCCGGAACGCATGTCCTCGTCACACTGACGCAGCGTCTCAACATTGCCAGGAGCTGATATGCCTACGCATCGAACCACACATCGCAGCAGCGCCGGCAAGAAACTCTATGCCGTGCGCGATGCCGCAGGAAAGTTCCTCGACATTCAGAGCTACAAGCGCGCGCACCGCGCCGATCTGTCGAAGAAGAGTAAGGCGGAGAAGTCGCAGGACCGGAAGAACCGGTCATGAAGCCCCAGCTGGTGGTGGGCATCCTGCTCGTGTTCCTGGGCGCGTTCATCGTGTTTCGAGGCATGAGCTACGGCTCGGAGCACAGCGTCATCCAGGTCGGCGACGTGAGGGCCTCCATGGACGCGCGACGCAGTGTGCCCACCTGGGTTGGCGCGGTAGCGATCGTCGGCGGCGTGCTGCTCATCGGCGCCGGCGTTCGGAGGAGGCGCCATGGCGCTTAAAGGCGACCGGCTGCTCTGGACCGTTGTCGTTGTTCTGCTCGTGCTATGGGCGCTCGGCTCCGTGAGTGCGATCGGCGGGGTGATTCACCTGCTGCTCGTCGTCGCGATCGTCGTCGTCCTCATTCGTCTCTTTCAAGGTCGGCGGGTCCTATGAAGCTCACGGTGCTCATGACGCTGGTCATGCTGGCGGCGTCCACGACAGCGGCGGCACAGCAAGCTCGAATGCTGCACGTCCGCGCGCACCCCGACAGCACGCGGGTCGAGCGGCAAAAGGCGGCGAATCTCAAGGCGTTCCGGGGCGTCGCGGTGAAACTGAACACCACGCCGGCCGCGCTTCAGATGGCGTTCGAAAACGCGCGCGCGGCGAATCCCAAGCTCAATCGGGGAAACTTCATCGCGGCCAACGTGCTGGCGGACAACCTCGGCGCGCGGCATCCCAACATCACCACCCAGGCGATTCTGTCCGGCTTGCAGAGCGGCAAGAGCGTCGGGCAGACGCTCCAGAGCCTCGGGCTTTCGAAGGCCGAAGCCAAACAGGAGCGGCGAGCCGCCGACCGCGACAAGAAGGAAGCGGACCAGCGGATCAAGGACGCGGATAAGCGCGCCCGTCAAGAGAAGAAAGCCAACGCTAGGTAAGTAAGGGAGATACTCACGTCCATCATCGCCTGGATCGTCG
>JAHZNX010000302.1 GCA_020028375.1 Betaproteobacteria bacterium
CGGGTCTGGTGCCCGAAATGGACCCCGGCTTCGAGCATTTCACGCATCGTGACTGACATGCTTCCTTTTTCTCCTGTAAGGGTTGAGCCTCCACCCGCCACGGGGCCCTCACGCGGAGAGCCACCCTCACCGTTCGATGGCGGATGTGCGAACTGAGCTTTTCCGTTCCCGGTTGAGCTCGCGGCGAAAAAGCTAACTATTTATTTTAACACAGCAAAAGACGCCGCCTCAAGGTTAGTCGCGCGAGTGCGTGAGGGACCGATCTGGACTACAATCCGCTGTCCTTGAAAATCCACCGACCCCCCGTCGCCGCCGCGCGCCGCGCGCGGCAAAGCTCCATGCCTGTCAGCATCAAGACCCCCGACGAGATCGAAAGGATGCGGGTCGCGGGTCGGCTCGCCGCCGACGTGCTCGATTTCATCACGCCCTACGTCAAGCCCGGCACGACCACGGGCGAAATCGACACGTTGTGCCACGATTACATCGCCGAAGTGCAGCGCGCAACCCCCGCGCCGCTCAACTATGCCCCTCCGGGATACCGGCCGTTCCCGCGCTCGATCTGCACTTCCGTGAACCACGTGGTCTGCCACGGCGTGCCCGGCGACAAGAAACTGCGCAGCGGCGACATCGTCAATATCGATATCACCGTCATCAAGGACGGCTACCACGGCGACACCAGCCGGATGTTCTACGTCGGGAACCCCTCGATCCAGGCGCGGCGGCTGTGCGAAGTGACATTCGAATGCCTGTGGCGGGGCATCGAGTCGGTGCGCCCGGGCGCGCATCTCGGCGATATCGGGCACGCCATACAGGAGCACGCGGAAGGCCAGGGCTATAGCGTGGTGCGCGAGTTCTGCGGCCACGGCATCGGCAGGAAGTTTCACGAGGAGCCCCAGGTGCTGCACTACGGCAGGCCGGGCGTCGGGCTCAGGCTGGAGCCGGGCATGACCTTCACCATCGAGCCCATGATCAATGCCGGCAAGCCGGACATCCGGCAGCTCGCCGACGGTTGGACGGTCGTGACCAAGGACCACAGCCTCTCGGCGCAATGGGAGCACACCTTGCTGGTGACCGAGTCCGGCTACGAGGTCCTCACGGTATCCGAGGGTGCGCCCCGGCGGCCCCCGCTCCAGAACTGAGAGCATGGCCGATCTGCAAAGCGCCATCGCCGTCCCGGTAGTCCCGGCGGATGCCCGCGCGGGACGCTGGAAGCAGAGGCTCGCGTCCTCGCGCGCTCAGCTGCGCAAGGAATTGTCCTCGCGCAGCTCTCCGAAGGGGCTGTTGCGCCGTCAGTCTGCGCTGATCGACCGTCAGCTCAAGGAAGTCTGGGCGAGCCACGCCATGCCGCGCGACATCGCGCTCGTCGCCGTGGGGGGATACGGCCGGGGCCAGCTCTTCCCCTGCTCGGACGTCGATCTCCTGATCCTGCTCTCGGGACCGGCCGACGCCGACTGCGCGCGCAAGATCGAGCACCTGATCGGCACGCTGTGGGACATCGGAATCGAGGTCGGCCACAGCGTGCGCACCATCGACGAATGCCTTGCGCTCGCCGCGGCGGACGTCACCGTGCAGACCACGCTGCTCGAGGCGCGGCTGCTCGCGGGCAAGCGCGAGCTGTTCTCGCGGTTCGTCAAGCGCGTGCGCGACGCGCTCGACCCCTCCGCATTCCTGCAGGCAAAGCTCCTCGAGCAGCAGCAGCGTCACATGCGTTACGCCGAGACCAACCTCGAACCCAACATCAAGGAAAGTGCCGGCGGGCTGCGCGACCTGCAGACAGTGCTATGGATCGCGCGCGCGGCCGGCCTTGGCGCGGGCTGGAGCAAGCTGGCGCGCCGGGGCGTCATCACCCGCGCCGAGATGCGCGAGATCCACCAGAACGAGCAATTCCTGCAGGCGCTGCGCATCCGGCTGCATTACCTCGCGGGCCGGCGCGAGGATCGTCTGCTGTTCGATTTCCAGACCGCGCTGGCGCGCGAATTCGGCCTGCACGACCGCCCGCACCGCCTCGCCAGCGAGCAGCTGATGCAGCGCTATTACCGGACCGCGCAGGCGGTGACGCGGCTCGCCACCTTCGTGCTGCAGAACCTGGATGCGCGCATCGCGCCGCTGCACGACAAGGGCTATCACCCCATCAATGATCGCTTCGGCACGCGGGACGAGCTGCTCGCGGCGCGCGACGAGCGCCTGTTCGAGCGCGAGCCTTCCGCGATACTGGAGTGCTTTACTCTCCTGCAGCAGCACCCCGAGCTGAAGGGCATCGGCGCGCCCACCCTGCGCGCGCTCTGGCGGGCGCGCAGGTTGATCAACCCGTCCTTCCGCAAGAACCCCCGCAACCGGCAGCAATTCCTGCAGCTGCTGCGCAGTCCGACCCGGGTGGAGCGCGCGCTGCGGCGCATGAACCAGTACGGCGTGCTCGGCCGCTACCTTCCCGCATTCGGCAGCATCGTCGGGCAGATGCAGCACGACCTCTACCACGTCTACACGGTGGACGAGCACATCCTGCGCGTGGTGCGCAACGTGCGCCGCTTCTCGATACCGGAACTCGCGCACGAATTTCCGCTGTGCAGCCGGCTGATGAGCAACTTCGAGCGCCCCGAGATTCTTTACCTCGCTGCCCTCTTCCACGACATCGCCAAGGGGCGGGGCGGCGACCATTCGGAGCTGGGGGCGGCGGACGCCCGGCAGTTCTGCCGCGACCACGGCCTTGCGCGCGAGGACGCCGAGCTCGTGGGCTGGCTGGTCGAGAACCATCTCGTGATGTCCATGACCGCGCAGAAGCGCGACATCGCGGATCCGGCCGTCGTCCAGGAGTTCGCACGGCGCGTCGGCGACGAGCGCCATCTCTCCGCCCTCTACCTGCTGACGGTCGCCGACATTCGCGGCACCAGCCCCAAGGTGTGGAACGCGTGGAAGGGAAAGCTCCTCGAGGATCTGTTCTGGACCACCCGCCGGCTGCTCGCGGGGGACGGTTTCGCGCTCGCCAGCAGCCTGCAGGCGCGCCAGAACGAGGCGCGCGCCACGCTGCGGCTCTACGCGGTGCCGGACGCGGCCGAACAGATGCTTTGGGCCCAGCTCGAGGACACCTATTTTTTGCGCCACGAACCGCAGGAAATCACCTGGCACACCCGGCTGCTCTACTACCGGGTGCAGACGAAAGAGCCGGTGGTCAAGGCGCGCCTCTCGCCCGCCGACGCGCTCGACAGTTTCCAGGTGCAGGACGCGAACAACCGCCGCCCGCAGTACCGCGACGTGATCGGATTGATCGAGCACGATCTCGCCGAGCGCCTGCGGCTGAAGGCGCCGCTGCCGCCGCTCAGCCGCCCGCGGCTCTCCCGCCAGTTGCGGCATTTCCCGATCTCGCCCGAGGTCAAC
>JAHZNX010000066.1 GCA_020028375.1 Betaproteobacteria bacterium
ACAGCTGATAGCCGAGTGACGCGTCAGCGTCACTCGAGTATGTGCACGCCCCACGGCGTCTCGCCGACCGGAATTTCCTTGATGACGGCGTTCTTGGCGGTATCAATCACCGACACGCTGTTCGACCTGCCGTTCGCGACGTAAAGCTTGGCGCCGTCGCCGGTGATCGCCATGTTCCACGGCCGCCGGCCAACCTTGATGGTCGCCGTGACCTGGTCGGTCGCGGTGTCGATTACCATGACGTTGCCGTCACCCCCGTTGGTGAGATAGAGGCGCTTGCCGTCGGGATGCATGGTCAGGCCGTTGGAGCGCAGGCCTGCCTTGATGGTGCGCAGGATCCTGTGCTGGCGTGCGTCCAGCACGTACACAGTGTCAGCCCGCTCGCAGGCGACGTAGGCCTTGGCGCTGTCCGGGGTGAAGGCGATGCCTCGTGGGCGCGTTCCCACGGTGAGTTGCGCCACCAGCTTGCGCGCCGCAACGTCGATGACTTCCAGCTTGTCGTCCTCCTCGGCGCCGATATAGACGAAACGGCCGTCGGGGGAAAACACGGCGTGCTCGGGGTTCTCACCCTTGATCTTGACCCTGAACGCGACCTCGCCGCTCGCCGTGTCGATGAAGACGACGCTGTTGGTGAGCTCGACCGCGGCATTGACCAGCTTGCCGTCGGGCGAGATATAAACGCCCTCGGGCGACTCACCAAGGTCGATTCTCCTCACCACGGCGCGTTTCTCCAGGTCGATTACCAGCAACGCATTGCTCGCCTGGTCGGATACATAGGCGATCTTGCTGGCTGCGTGGATTGCCGTGCCGCGCGGCTTGCCGCCGGTCTTGATCTCGCCGACGACTTCGTCCTTGATGGTATCGATCAGTGAGATCGTGCCGCCGTTCTCGTTGCCCACGAGGGCGAGCCCGGCCCAGGCAGGCGCCGCGGCCAGGCAGGCCGCGGCAAGCAGCAGCATCCCCTCGATTCCCTTTGCGCGAGTCATGCTTCGGTCTCCGAAAGTGTTCTTGCGTGCGATCGCCACGGCCACATGCGCTGGAATACGCCATCGCGATTGACCAGCAGGTGCTTGAGCGCAGCGGCGATGTGAATCGCCATCAGGGCGGCAAAAACATACGAGGTGTAAACGTGGATGCGGTTGAATATCCGGTAGACGGTCTTGTCTTCCCAGCCGACGATGGGCAGCGGGTAGCCGAAAAACCTGATGCCGAACCTGGTGAAATTCGATTCGACAAATCCACTCACGACCAGCACCACCAGGCAAATGTAAAACAGCAGGTGATTGATGTGTGCCGCCCGCGCCTGCCATGCGGGCAGCGAGCCCGGCAAAGGTGGAGGCGTATGCGTGACCCGCCACCAGATCAGCAGCACGATCGGCAGGGCAGCGACGATGCCGATCGACTTGTGCAGATTGTAGAAATACGCTACCGGCGGAGTGCCTTTCGGAATCCCCACCATGTACCAGCCGAGACCGTAGAGAGTGAGGACCAGCAGCACCAGTAGCCAGTGCAGCGCAACTGCGGTTGGGGCGTAGGACTGAGCTTGCATATCGCCAAGATGCGAACAAGTTCTGCTATTTCGAATCTATCGTCTTACGCCGGGTGTTTCGACGGGCAGCCCGCCCGCCCGCCAGGCGAGATACAACTCCAGGTCGAGCAGCTCCTGCGCGCCGTAGGGCGGCATCTCGGCGCGCAATCCATAGAAGCAGGCCCTGATCCGGCGTTGCAGCGATCCGACGGACTGCCATTCGAGGCGGTACGCCGGGAAGGCATTGCCGTGCCCCTGGCTCACCGTTTCAGCCGCCAGCTTCTTGCCCCAGCTGCGATCGTGGCAATGCGTGCACGCAAGGTTCATCTGCCCGATGCGGCGGTTATACAGTTCGCGCCCGCGTTCGAAGTCCTTGCGGTTCTGCATGTCCAGCGTAACGGAGACCGGCACGCCGCGCGACTGGTGCGCGACGTAAGCAGTCAACGCCAGCAGCTCGTCGGATTCGGGGCCAAGCGGCTGCGCCTGTTGCTTGCGGTCGCGGCACAGATTGATGCGGCCCTCGAGATTGACCAGCCGCGCCGCGCCCGGGTCCACGCGCGGGTAACGGGCTGCGACGCCTTGCATGCTCTTCGCCGCGACGCCGTGGCAAGCGGCGCACGATTTCCCGCCGTTTCCCGCCGCCTCGCCCCAGATCTTTTCGCCCCTTGCCACCCACAGCATCCCGGGGTTCGCGAAGTCGTCCGCCTGCAATTTGCGCAGATCATCGCTGACAAACTCGATGCCGGACTTCAATGGGCTCGGGCGCTGAGGTTCCGCCGCAGATACATTGAAAACCGCGAGAAGCAGGCAGAATAGCGGACAGAAACGACTTGCAGGATTCACCGGATAGCCCCGCCTGATCCCGCAAGTCCCGCTCGTCCTGCTCAACCCGTTACGGAAATCGGGGCGCGCTCGGCGCCCCGATTTCCGGCGTCGTCGACCCACGAGATCTCGATCGCACCGCTCTGCCTCGCCACGGTGTAGAACTGCAGGTACGGGTTGGCCGCTATGCCCGAACCCATCTCGGCGCGGAAGATTTCCGCTCCGTTGTAGCGTGCCACCAGGGAGTTGATGACGTTTTTCGGAATCGGCCTGCCGTCGAGCTCGAAACGGAAGCCGGTCTCCATCGAATGCTGAATCGTGATGCGGACCTCGATCACCTCTCCGGGCTTCGCGGTCCGCGGCAGTTGAACTCTTGCCAGCATGTCAGGTGGCGTCCAGGCAGGCCGATTCGGTGACTTCCACCTCCGCGCCCCCCGACCACCAAGAGCCGTCGGAAAGCTGCGCGAGTGCGAGCACGCGCTGCGAGCCGGCGAGCCGCACGCGCGTCGCCACCTGCGCCCGGCCCGACGCCGGGCTCAGGTGAAATGTCGCCATGAGGGGGCGCGGGTTCCGACTGGAAAGCAGCGTGATGCTGCGCACGTGGTCGGCAGCGGTCATCGGGCTGTCCACGTTCACACTGAGCGGCACCGAGTGACCGTTGTCGGCGAGCCGCGGCGTGTCCACCGTCACGCGCCCGGGTCTGACCGCGGCTCCGCCGGTGATTTCCCGTACGAGAGGCGCGAACGGATCGGCCTGCTGGCCGCGCGCCGGGCGGGCCGGCAGCAGCGGCGCCGCGAAGAGTCCGGCCACCATGGAAATGAAACGGCGGCGCGCGCTCATGCCAGTCAGCGCAGGGTAAGAAGGTAGGCTACGGTGTCCTCGACCTGCTGCGCGGTTAGCACCGGCTGCCCGCGCCACGCCTCGGCCACTCGGTTGAGCTCGTCCACACGGTAGTAGGACGGCATCTTCGTCTCCCGGTTCAATCGCATGGAATCGACGATGCGCAACCGCAGCTGGCCCTCGGTCAGCTGCGCCCCGACTCCTTCGAGCGACGGCCCGACGTTACCCATGAAGCGGACGCCGGAGTCGGGCACCGCGTGGCACAAGAGGCAGTTCGAGTCGCGGCTGACGACAACCGCCTTGCCGCGAGCCGCATCGCCAGGCGCCGCCGCCAGGCGCTCGCGGATCGCGTCGCCATCCACACGATACGGCAGGACCGCGTCCGGCGCCGAAGTTGCGCAACCCGCGACCGCGGCGAACATCGCAATCCTGCCAAGCAATCGCACCGTTTGACGCTGGTCCCGCGACCTAAACGATCTTGAGGCCGTGGTTCTTGAGCGGCAGGGTGCGCACCGGCTTGCCAGTCGCAGCAAGAATGGCGTTGAGGATCGCGGGCGCAACCACGCAGATCGTAGGCTCTCCCACTCCGCCCCAGAAGTCGTAGGTCGGCGCGATGACCGTCTCCACCTTAGGCAGCTGGGCCAGCCGCGCGATCGGGTAGGTGTGGTAGTTCAACTCCGCCGCGCGCCCGTTCTGCACCGAGATTTCGCTTTGCAGCGAGTCGAACCCGTAGCACACGGACCCTTCGACCTGCGCGGCGATCGTGGCCGGATTGACTGCGTGGCCGCAGTTGGTCGCCAACACCATGCGATGCACTTTGACCTCATCGCCCTTCACCGTAACCTCCGCAACGGCTGCCACGTAGCTGCCGTAGCCCATGAACTGCGCGATGCCGCGATGGACCCCGGCCGGCAGCGGTTTACCCCACCCCCCCTTCTCCGCGGCCGCGTTCAACACGCCGAGATGCTTGGGATGGTTCTTCATCAAGGCGCGGCGGAACTCGAGCGGGTCCTTGCCGGCCGCCCGCGCCACCTCGTCGATGAAGCATTCCAGGTAGAGGCCGTTCTGGTTGGTGTTGACTCCCCGCCAGGGACCGACCGGAACGTGCGTGTTGCGCATGGCGTACTCGGTTCGCAGGTTGGGAATGGTGTAGCCGATCTGCGCGTCACCGGGCTGCGTCCAAAGTCCCTGGAGCTGTCTCCGGTCTTTCCCGTCCTTGATGTTGTGTGGAGCCAGGTAGGCGTTGATCGACTGGCCGGACACGCGGATGTGGAGCCCGACGAGATTGCCGCCCTGATCGAGGCCGGCGGAAAGCTTGCATTGCGAGATCGGGCGATAGAAGTCGTGGGCCTGGTCTTCCTCGCGGCTCCAGATCATCTTCACCGGAATGCCCGGATATCGCTTGCCGATGGCGACCGCCTGGCGCACGAAGTCCTGCGTGCCGCCGCGCCGGCCGAAGCCGCCCCCCAAGGTGTGGTTGTAAGCCTCGCACTTCGCGAGCGGAAGACCCGAGGCCGTCGACAGCGCGGCCAGAGAAGCTTCCGCATTCTGGCTCGGCATCCAGACCTCGGCTTTGTCCGCCGTGATCCTCACGGTACAGTTCATGGGTTCCATGCACGCGTGGGAAAGAAAAGGCGTGCTATACACCGCCTCGACCTTCTTCGACGCGTCAGCAATAGCCTTTGGCGCATCGCCAACGTCGATGTCGGCGAATGCATCGCTCGACGTGAGGCCTTCCCGGAGGCGCGCCGCGATAGTCGCGCTCGACTCTTTTGCGTTGGGACCCTCATCCCACTTGATAGGCAGCGCGTCGAGCGCCGACTTGGCGCGCCACCACGTGTTGGCGACAACGGCGACGGTCGCATCGTCCACCTGGATGACGCCGCTGAAGCCCGGCATGCGCGACACCTTGGACTCGTCCCAGCTGACGAGCTTGCCGCCGTATACCGGGCACGCCTTCACTGCGGCGTACACCATGCCAGGCAACTTGAGGTCGATCGAATAGACCTTGGATCCGTTGAGCTTGTCGGCGGTGTCGAGGCGCTTCATCGGCTTGCCGGCGATCTTCCAGTCTTTCGGGCTCTTGAGCTGGATGCTCTTGGGATCCGGCGGCGTCAGCTTCGCCGCGGCGGCAGCGACTTTCCCGTAGCTCGTCGACCGCCCGGAAGCCGCATGCGTGATGACGCCGTCGGCGACGGTGACTTCGCTGACCGGCACGTTCCACTGGTTGGCTGCGGCCTGCAGCAGCATCATGCGCGCCGCAGCGCCGCCCTGCCGAACGTAGTCCTGCGACCCGCGGATGCCGCGGCTGCCGCCTGTGGCCATGTCGCGCCAGACGCGCTTGCGGGCCAGGTTCTGGCCGGCGGTGATGGGCTCGATGGCGACCTTGTTCCAGTCGCACGCGAGCTCCTCGGCGACGAGCTGGGCAAGCCCGGTGTGCGTGCCCTGGCCCATCTCCGCGCGGGCGATACGGATGACGCAGGTATCGTCAGGTTTGACCACCACCCACGCGTTGACCTCGGCGCTGCCCGCTCCCACGCTCTGAGCCGCGGCGCGTTCGACGCCAAACGGCAGGTTGAATCCGAGCGCCAGCCCGCCGCCTGCGGCCGCGGAACCGACAACAAACTTGCGCCGGGAAAGGTTCGTGGCGTTTTCGCGTTGCGTATTTTTCATGGCGGATCTCCCCGGTCCTAGACTTCAGTTGAGCGATTGCCGGCGACAGCGGAGGTTTCGGCGCCGGCCATTTCGGCCATGTGGATGACGGAGCCGCCGCCCTTGCCCGTTCCGGCGGCCATGTGGATCGCTGCGCGGACGCGCTGATACGTGCCGCAACGGCAGATGTTAGTCATCGCCTCGTCAATGTCCCCGTCGGTCGGCCGCGGCTTCTTGCTCAGCAACGCAGCGGCGGCCATGATCTGTCCCGACTGGCAATAACCGCACTGGGGAACGTCGAGCGCCGCCCAGGCCTTCTGCACGGGATGCGAGCTGTCGCTCGACAGGCCTTCGATGGTGACGATCCGCCGGCCCGCCACTGCCGCCAGCGGCAGCGAACAGGAGCGTACCGGCTCGCCGTCGAGGTGCACGGTGCACGCTCCGCATTGCGCGATCCCGCAGCCGTACTTCGTCCCGGTAAGCCCTATGACTTCGCGCAGTACCCACAGCAGGGGCGTTTCGGGCTCGATGTCCACCTCGTAGGATCTTGCATTGACGTTGAGTTGCATGGCTTCTCCTCCCGCTCGTTGATCGGTGCTCGCGTCCGAAGCACGCAGGACTGCGTGCTACGCGCGCTCGTATTGCATCCTCCTCGAGAGTTCTCGCCTGCGGCGAGGGAGCCGCGGCGCTTGTGGAAACGCTCCTCGAGCAAAGATTATTCCCGGCTCTGCGGCCGGTCAAGCCTCCCGCAGGTTCGCCCGAATGTCCATCAGATGAACTACTTGCGCGGCGGAATGCGCCAGAGATAGACCGTCGTGCCCGAAACCTCCGCCGTGCGCTCGGGTGCCCAGTCGCCCATGGAGAAGGCGTGCGAGACGACGCGGGTGCCGGGCTTCAAGTCGCGCAGCAGCTTCGGGCGCAGCTTGAGATTGAGATCGGTGAGGAGGTAGAGGGTGACTACCGTCGCGGCGCTGATGTCGGCCTCGAACAGGTCGCCGCGGATGATTTTCACCCGGTCCGCAACCCCCGCCTTCGCGACGTTCTCCGTCGCCTCGGCTACCCGCTCGGGGTCGATATCGATGCCGACCCCGCGCGCGCCGTACTTCTGCGCGGCGGTAATGACGATGCGGCCGTCGCCGCAGCCGAGATCGTAGACCGTGTCCTTGTTGGTAACCGCCGCCATCCTGAGCATCGTGGCAACGACTTCGTTCGGCGTCGGCACGAAGATCACGTCGGGCCCGCGCAGGGCGGCGCCTCGCTCCTGGGCTCCGACCAGGCCGGACAGGCTCAGGGCGCCCAGGCCCGCGAGGAATTTTCTTCTCTGCATGACAGTATTCTCCAGTCCTGATTGGAAGCGGGGCATTCTACCCGATGCTGCGTGATAAATGACGAGTGATCAAGGAATGCGCGCGAGGTGCATGTGCGAAAGGATCTCCGTGGTGCGTTGCTGCAGGTAGAGCGTGTCGCTTCGCGGGTTGTAGCTGCGCGGACTCGGCAGCATGGCGGCGAGCCGCGCGGCCTGCTCCGGCGATAGCGCCGCCGCCGGCAAGCCGTAGTGGTAGCGCGCGGCGGCCTCCGCGCCGTAGACGCCGTCACCCCACTCCGCCACGTTGAGATAGATCTCGAGGATGCGGCGCTTCGTGAGGAGCGCCTCGAGCATCACCGTGATGGCTGCCTCCTGCGCCTTGCGCCACCAAGTGCGGACGGACGGCAGGAAAAGATTTTTCGCGAGCTGCTGGCTGATCGTTGAGGCGCCCACCATGATCTCTCCCTCCCTCACGTTCCGTTCATGGGCTCGGCGCATCGCTTCCCAGTCGAAGCCCCAATGGCTCATGAAGTTGGCGTCCTCGGCGGAGATCACCGCCTGCTTTAGGTGCGGCGAGATGCGGGCGTAGGGGACCCAGCGCTGCGCCAGCCACGCGCCCGGCTCGTCCACGCGGATGATCGAGAGCCGCGATCGCATGAAGGCCGTGCTATCCGGGTTGTGATCCGCCCAGTGCCAGATATGAACGAGAAACCAGAACTGAACGGCGGTGAGCGCGCACAGCGCCATCAGGAGAATCCGCCACGTCCAGCGCAGAAGTCGCCGCATGGCGGATCACTCTTCCGCCTTCTGCCTGAGCGCCCGTATGACGGGCGCGGTCTCGGGCCGCACACCGCGCCAGATATCGAACGACTCGGCGGCCTGCTCGACGAGCATGCCAAGGCCGTCGGCAAAGCGTGCCCCCCGCGCCTGCGCAAAATCGAGAAAGGGCGTGCGTCGGGCGTACACCATGTCGTAGGCGAGGGCGCCGGGAGCAAGAATCTCTTCGGGAAGCGGCGGCATCGCGCCCTCGAGCCCCGCCGACGTGGCGTTGATCACGATGTCGTACTGCGTGCCGGCGAGCGCACCGTAGGCGCGCGCCGAGAAACCCTGCAGCGCGCACGATTGAAGTTTCTCGAAGTACCCCACCAGCTCGACGGCCTTCTCCAGCGTGCGATTCGCGACCACCACCGACTCCGGCTGCTCGCGCAGAAGCGGTTCCATGACGCCGTAGCTCGCGCCGCCCGCCCCCATCAACAGCACGCGCTTGCCGCGAATCCCGGCGCGCAGATTCTGCGTCAGGTCGCGCACGAGCCCGATGCCGTCCGTGTTGTGGCCCACGATGCTCCCGCCCTCGAAGGACAGCGTGTTGACCGCGCCGGCGGCAAGGGCGAAACCGCTGCGCACGCCGGCGACGCGCCAGGCCTCGTGCTTGAACGGAAGGGTCACGTTGAGCCCCTTGCCGCCCGCAGCGCGAAACGCGAGCACCGCGTCGCGAAAGCCCTCGCGCGGCGCGAGTATCCTGCCGTAGGCCAGGTCCTGGCCGGTCGCGCGGGCGAACTGGGCGTGGATCTGGGGCGAGAGGCTGTGCGCGACGGGGTTGCCGATGACGGCGTACTGATCCGTCATGAACTCTTATTCGGTGACGAGCTGGTCGGAGCGGGTGAATATCCAGGTGCGCGTGATGCTGAGGATGTCCGTGTCGCGGGCGATTTCGGCCGGAAACGGCGCGAAGGGCGCGGCAAGCCGGACGATGCGCAGCGCCGCCGCGTCGAGTATCCGTTGCCCGGACGGACGGTTGATTTCCACGCCCTCGAGCGAGCCGTCGGACTTGATCGACACCGTCACCACCAGGGTGCCGTAGATTTTCTGGTCACGGGCGGCCTGCGGGTAGTTGAGCTCGCCCACCCGCTCGATCTTGGCACGCCAGTTCTCGATGTACTGCGCGAATCGAAACTCCTGGGTGCGCGCGCCGATGAAGCGCCGGCGCGGCCGCTGCTGGTAGTTCTCCCACTCGCGCGCGATCTGCGCCTCGAGCCGGGCGATTTCCATTCCACGCTGGACGATATCGGCTGCGCTCGGCGCAACCTGCGGCTCTTCCTGCGGCTGCTGCGCCTCGAG
>JAHZNX010000067.1 GCA_020028375.1 Betaproteobacteria bacterium
CGACGGTGACGAAACGTTTCTCGCCTTCGGCGTCCGGGTCCTCGACGATGACCGCGAGCGGATCCTCGAGAACTCCCTCGGCATCAGCAAAAGAGACCTTGTGCTTCTTGAGATTCTCCGCTGCCTTGGCCGGGTCGTACCGGAACCGCATGCGGCCATGATATATATCTTGTATGTATAAGGCAAGAATCTCGTGGCGGATCGGCCCAACTACCAGGCGATCCCGGCTTCGCACCGGGCACGCGCGTCAGGGTCGGTCTAGGCCGCCTCCGCCGCGCGCCGCTTCGCCCACATCAGCACCGGCACCCCGGAAGCGAGCATGGCGATGCCCACCATCGCGCCGATCGAGCCCGGATCGAGGCTCATCGCGTAATCGAGGGTGGAGTACAACATGTACCCACACACGTTAACGAACAGAATCGGCGTAAACGGGTACAGCGGCACACGAAATGGTGACTGATTAGCCGGCTGCTGCTCTCGCAACAGGAATAGCGACATCCCGATTAGCATAAAAAACAGCCAGAACGCCGGCGCGGTGTACGCCACCATCGTCGTGAACCCGTCGGGCGTGAACGAGGCAAGCGCCACCAGCGCGAGCGAGATCGCCCCCTGCACGAGTAACGCATTAACCGGCGCGGACGACTTTTCGTTCCAGCGTCCGAGCGCCCGGAAGATGATGAAATCGCGGCCCAGCGCGTAGTTGGTGCGCGCGCCGGTGAATACCGTCGCGTTGAGGGTGGAAAGCGCCGCCGACACGACTACGATGCCGAGCAGCCAGGCGCCGCCCTGGCCCCAGGTCGCGCGCATGAGATCGGACGCGATCGCCTTGGAGGCCTGCATGCCGCCCAACCCCAGCACTTTGAGGTAGGCGAGGTTGAGCAGCACGTAGAGCACGGTGATCACGACGATGCCGATTACCAGCGCGCGCACGATGTTGCGGCGCGTGTCGCGCATTTCCGCGGTGAGGTAGGCGGCCTCGTTCCAGCCGCCGTAGGTCAGCAGCACGAAAATCAGCGCGAGCCCCGAGAACCATGAGCGGGCGTCTCCCGTCACCGGGCTCGCCGCCGGGACCGACGCCGCCGGCGCGGAGAGTCCCCCCACCACCACCGCGAGAATGGCGATGGCAAGCGCGATCGTGAGCGCATTCTGTACCCACTTGCTCTGGCTGGTGCCCGCGACGTTCAAGGCGGTGATCGCGATCACCGCCAGGCCGGCGTAGATCGCAGAACTCTTGCTTCCCAGCGGCAGCAAAGTGGACGCGTAGTCGCCGAACACGAAGGCGATCGCGGCAATCGCCCCGGTCTGGATGACGGTCATGCGCGCCCACGCGAAGAGAAATCCGAGCCAGTCGCCGTAGGCCTTGCTGAGGAAGTAGTACTCGCCCCCGGCGTTGGGGTGCGAACTGCCCAGCTCCGCATAGCACAGCGCCCCGATCAGCGAAATCACGCCACCGGCAACCCACAGCGCGATGAACGCCGTTTCGCCCGAGACGTTGCCGGCCACGATCGACGGCGCCTTGAAGATGCCGACGCCGATCACGATGCCGACGATCATCGCCACCGCGTCGAACACGGTGAGCGTCGGGCGCGGCTGGCCCCCCGCGCCCTGCTGCTGCGTGGGGGCGCTCATCGGCGGACGCCCGCGACGGTCACGACGGCGGCTGCGCCCATGTTGGGCTCACCGCGCGCCGTCTGCCGGGCCCGCCACGGCAACACCCGCTGCCCGGAGCCGTCGCCCACGGTGACGTTGCCCTCGATCACGTCGCCCTTCGCCCAGCCCCGGAACTGGTAGGTGACGGGCTTGCCGGCTGCCGGAACTTCGATCTTGAACGCGAGCTGCTTGCCCGCCATCCTGAATTGCGGCAGTTTCACCTCCCGCTCGCCTGCCCGCGCGGTGCCATGCACAAGCTGGAAGTTCTGCTCGAAGCTGAACTGCCACGACGCGGGCTTGCCGGCGGCCATGATCTGCGACTCCCAGCGGCCGGCGACGCGGGCCGGCACGATCCAGAAGAAAATGTAGCTCTTGCCGGGATCGCCCACGGTTTTCTCCGGCACGATCAGCGTATCCGAATCATCCGGGTCCCACTCCCCCATGGCGTAGTCGTGCGCCACGACGCGCGTGCCGGGCTTCAGCGCGAGGATCTTCGGGCGCAGCTGCTCGTTCATGCCGGGCAGGAGGTAACTTGTGATCACGGTCGCCTGGGAAAGATCGGTCTCGAACAGGTTCTGTTCGATGAAGCGTGCGCGGTCCGCCACGCCCTCCTTTTTTGCGTTGGCATTGGCGATCTTCAGGAGATAGGTATCGAGGTCCACCCCGAAGCCGCGCGCGCCGTGCTTCTTCGCCGCCGTGATGACGATGCGCCCGTCGCCCGAGCCGAGGTCGATCACGTAGTCGTTGGCGCCGACTTTCGCCATCCGCAGCATCGCGTCGACCACCACCTGGGGCGTCGGCACGTAGATCACGTCGCCGCGCCCCTGCTGCGCCGCCGCCGCGGGTGCGAACAGCGCGAGCGCCACGGCCAGCATTCCGTTCCATCGTCCTCCAAAATGCATCTTGACTCCTTTAGTGCCGATATTTCGCCCACCACCCCGTCGCTTCGCGCCACCCCTCCTCGGGCAGGAGGGGAGTTTCCTGGTTAATGCTCACCCGTTAGATTGATGTTGCCGCGGCGGACGCGCTCAGCTCTCCAGTCGCTCTCGCCGCCCCCCGGCAGCTTCACTTTTCCGTTGATCGCGTTGCCGTCCACACGACCGTGGAACTCGCGGCGCAGCGTCCGGCCCTCGACCTCCGCCGTGAGCATAAGACGAATCTCGTCGCCGCGCATCCTGCCGCTCTCCAGGCGCGCCGGCCGGCCGGCCGCCGTGCCGGCCCCGTCCAGCATCTGGAACGTCTGGTGCAGCGTGAGCTCGTATTCGACGGGAGCCGTCTCCTCCCATGCGCGCCATTTCCAGGCGCCGGCGGCGTTGACGGGAATGATCCAGAGATAGACCTCGCTGGAAGGCGGGCCGTAGGGCTTATCGGGGACCGGCACGGTCACGCGTGTTTCCGGCCGCCACTTCTCCATGTCGAAGTCGTGCGACACGACGCGCGCGCCGGGCTTCAGCTCCTCGAACAGCCGCGGGCGCAGCTGCAGCATCAGCCCGGGATAGAGGTACATCGTCACCACGGTCGCGCGGCCGATATCGGTGATAAACAGGTTCTGCTCCTTGAACTCGACCCGTCCCGCCACGCCCTGGCGCTGCGCCTCGCGGCGCGCGTCCGAGACGAGAGCGCCGTCGATCTCCACCCCGAAGCCGCGCGCACCGCGTTTCTTTGCCGCGGCGATGACGATGCGCCCGTCCCCCGAGCCGAGGTCGATGAGGTAGTCTTCCGGTCCGACGCCGGCGAGCTCGAGCATGACATCCACGACGGCGGGCGGCGTCGGAATGAAAGGAGCTTGGGCGTGCGGGTGCTGGTCCGCCGCCGGGGCCAGCACGGGCAGCGCGGCCAGCACGGCCGCCGTCGCGCGCCGCCAGCCCGGCCGGGTCGCGAGCGGACCCGTCATCGGTCGACCTTCACCGCGCGCCAGCGGGTCACGCTGCGCCCGGCGCCGACTCCACGCGCCAGCTCGCCCTCGATGACATCACCGCTCACCCGGCCGTCGAAATAAAAGCTTGCCTCGTTGTCACGGTCGGTCGTGTCCACCACAACAAAGCTCAGGCGGTCTCCCACGAGCTTCGTCTCCCATACCTGGGAGGGCACGCCGTTCAGGCGCGCGTGCGCCGACACCTCCTGATAGCGCTGCTTTATTTCCAGCTCGAGCAGGCGCTCGATCGGCGGCATCTCGAGTCGCGCCTGCCAGCGCCCAGCCGCCTGGGCCGGCACGATCCAGAGAAACACGTCCTTCCGGATGCTGGTCTTGCGGTCCGGCCGCCAGTCGCCGAAATCGAAGTCGTGCGACACGATGCGCGTGCCGGGCTTCAGCGCGAGTACCCTGGGACGCAGCTTGAGCATGACGAAAGGCAGGAGATAGGTGGTGATCACGGTCGCCTGGCCGAGATCGGCCTGGAACAGGTCCTGCTCGAGGAACCTGGCGCGGTCCGTGACGCCCGCCTGCCGCGCGTTCTCTTCGGCCTGGCTGACGAGGCGCCAGTCGATATCCACGCCGAGGCCGCGCGCGCCGAATTTCTTTACCGCGGTGACGACGATCCGCCCGTCGCCCGAACCCAGGTCGATGACGAAATCCTCCGGTCCGACCCCGGCGAGCCGCAGCATCTCGTCCACCGTGACCTGGGGCGTCGCGACGTACGGCACTTCGCGCGTGCGCAAGACATCCTCCTGCGCAAACGCAAAATGAACCGCCGCGACGCCAAGCGCGCCAAGTGAAAGCGCACAACGGCGAAGTATCGAATCTGCTACCACCCCTCACCCATCACTTGTCAGCCGTCAGTCGTCACCTGACCTAGCCTTCGTCACCGCTGCGCACCACCCGCGTCGCGCGCCAGGAACCGGCGACCGGGTTGCGCCCGGGCCCGGAGCGTACCGTGCCCTCCATCGACAGCGTGCCCTGCACTCTCCCCTCGAAACGGTGGCTTGCTCCGCCTTCCACCAGAACGAAGGCGATGCGGTCGCCCGCGAGCCGCGCTTCGAACGCGGGCAGATAGCCCCCGGCGACGCGTGCCCCGCCGCGGATCTCCTGGTAGCGCTGCTCGAGCTCGAAATCGAACTCGCGCTCGCCGTCGGGCAGCACCGCCTGCAGCCGCCACTTTCCCGCGACGGCCGCCGGAACCCGATACAGGTGGTAGGTCTTGGAAATGACTATGCTGTGATCCGGCTTCCAGTCTGAGAACCCGTAGTCGTGCGCGACGATACGGGTGCCGGGCTTGAGCTCGGCGAGGAGCCTGGGTTTGAGCCTTTCCACCAGGCCGGGCAGCAGGTAGAGCGTGACGACCGTGGCCGCGCGGTAATCGGCGGTGAGCACGTCGCCCTGGCGGAACGCGACGCGCTCCGCGACCCCCGCTTGCCGCGCGTTGGCCTCGCTTTCCGCTACCAGCTTCGGGTCGATCTCGATGCCGAGCCCGCGGGCGCCGTAGTCGCGCGCGGCGGCGATCACCACCCGCCCGTCGCCGGAGCCGAGGTCCACCACCAGGTCGTCGGGGCCGGTGCCGGCGAGCCGCAGCATTTCGTCCACCGCGATCTCGGTTGAGGGCAGATAAGGTGTCGGGACATCGGGAAACGCGCCCGGCGTGGCCGCATGCGCGCTGACGGAAAGCAACAACGCAGCCGCATATAAACGCGGATTCAATGGATTTCCTTGAGCGCCTGCTCCGTCGTCAGGGACGCGTGGCGCGGGTCCCAGATCTCGGTGCGCGTTGCGGACCACGGCAATTCCCGCGTTTCCGCGCCGCGCAGAATGCGCGCCTTGCCCTCCAACGCGTGGCTGTGGATGCGGCCTGAGAACTCATAGCGGGCTCCAACCACCGCCGCGGAAAAGGCGATTTCCTCGCCGGCGAGCCTGGCGTTTTCCACGCGGACGGTGCTTCCGCCCGTCTTGAGCGTGCCGTCGATCGCCTGGAAATTCTGCTGGAGGGCGAGCTCGAACTCGGCCGGCTTGCCGTCGCCCGCGAGCCGCCAGACCCAGCGCCCGGCGGCGCGGCCCGGCACCATCCAGTAATAGATCTTGCTGCGCTGGGAAGCGCCGACCGTCTTGCCGGGCGCGTCCAGCTCGGTGAAGAAGTCCGGCTTCCACTCGCCCATGCCGTAGTCGTGGGACACGATGCGCGCGCCGGGCTTAAGGGTGGCGAGGAGCCGCGTGCGGATCATCAGGTTCACTTCCGGCAGCAGGTAGATGCTCATGACCGTGGCGGCGCCGACGTCGGTCGCGTGGAGGTCGCGCTGGTAGAACACCGCCCGGTTCGCGACGCCCGCGCGGCTGGCATTGCGATTGGCGAGCGCGACCAGCTTGCGATCGAGGTCGACGCCGAAGCCGCGCGCGCCGTATTTTTTTGCCGCCGTGATCACCATGCGCCCGTCGCCCGAGCCGAGGTCGATGACGTAATCGCCGGGGCCGACCTTGGCGATCTCGAGCATCGCGTCCACCACGTTCTGCGGCGTCTGCACGTACGGCGTATCGCCCCAGTCCTGCGCAGCCGCCGGGGCCGCCGCGAGGCACGCGAGGACGCATGCGCGGCCGAGCCGCACCGCGGCGCCCGTGGCTGAAACGCGTGAACTCACCTAATGGACCGCGCTGTGCACGGAGTGCAGGACACGGGGCTCGAGCTCGCGCAGCCCCGTCGAGGTCGTTGTCATGCGTCGCGCGTTCCAATCGTGCTGCCCCTGCAGACGCGCGCCCGACATCTTCGCCGAGCCGGTGACGGCTTCCCCAGCGACCCTGCCGCTGAACTCATGCTTTACCGACGCGCCGTTCACTTCCGCAGTGAACGAGAAACGGATTGCGTCGCCGCGCAGGCGCGCGTTCTGCAGCTTGACCGCGCGGCCGCCGACCGCGGCCGAGCCCGTGATCACCTGGTATCTTTGCTCCAGCTTCACCTCGTAGTCGAGCGGCTTGCCCGAAACCGGCAGCGCCCACCGCCACACCCCGGCAACGCGGGCGGGCACGATCCAGAAATAGATTTCGCTCGCCCCGCCGGCGCCCCCGTACTTGTCCTTGGCGTCCATCTTGATATGGGTGTCCGGCTTCCAGTCGCCCATGTCGAAATCATGCGAGACGAGGCGCGTGCCGGGCTTGAGCTCGAGCAATCTCGGCCGCAGCTCGATGTTGACCTGGGGCAGCAGGTACATGGTGATGACCGTGGCGTCGGTGAGGCTGGTCTCGAACAGGTCGCGCTGGTAGAAGGCGACCTTTTCGCTGACGCCCGCTCGCCGCGCGTTCACGGTGCTTTCCCGGATGCGCTCGGGATTGAGGTCCACGCCGAAGCCGCGCGTCCCGTATTTCCTCGCCGCGGTGACCACGATGCGGCCGTCCCCGGAGCCCAGGTCGATCAGATAGTCGTGCGGCCCGACCTTGGCGATTTCCAGCATGCGCTCCACCACGTCCTGCGGCGTCGGAACGTACGGCACCCTGGGCTCGAGAGCGCGTGCCGGCGACAGCGAGAGCGCCGCCAGCGCTGCGACGTGAATTGCGAAGCGGGCGGCGGCCGGGACCTCGTGCCAGCGCGGTGGGAGCGGCATCTGTGGTTAAATTCCAATCTGATACCGGGACCAGCCGGCGATTCCGGAAAGGCCCGGATTATACCCGACTCAAGCGATCGACATGATTCTCTACGCCATCCTCTTTCTGTCCGGCGCGTCCGTGCTCGCGCTGGAGCTCCTCGCCTCGCGCATCATGACGCCTTATTTCGGCGTCAGCCTGTATATCTGGACAGGAATTCTCTCGATCACGCTGATCGCGCTCGCGCTCGGCTACTGGGCGGGGGGCCGCTTCGCCGCCGGCCGGCGCGCCACCGGCAACCTGGCCCGGCTTACGCTGCTCTTCGCGGTGATGCCGGCCGTCGCCTCCCTGGCCATCGCCGCGGCCTGTCTCGCCTATCCATGGTTTTTTCCAAAGCTCGCCAGCGCAGATCTCGTGCTGGGCGCGTTCGTGGCGTGCCTGATTCTGCTGTTCGTGCCGCTCTTCGCGGCCTCGGCGATGAACCCGCTGCTGGTGGCTATCCTCATGGCGCGCGGCCGCGGGCGTCCGGCCGATGCCGGCGCCGGCAACGTTTTCTTTGTCAGCACGCTCGGCTCGGTCGGGGGCGTGCTCGCCACCGGGTTCGGATTGATCCACTTCCTGAACAACTTTTCAGCGACGCTGGCGGTGGCTTTATTGCTGGCGTTGCTCCCGCTCGCCGTCGCGGCGCGACCGCCCGCGCCGCAAGCCGTACGCCTCCGGCTGGGAATCGCCGGCGCCGTGGCGACGCTCGTCGCGGGGCTGATGCTGTGGCAGGCCGACGCCTACACCGGGCGCATGTGGCCCGCGGTCTACGGCGGCAAGATCTGGCGGGTCGAGGCGAGCTTCCGCTCCTTGTTCGGGACGGTGAAAATCCTACGCAGCGACCCCGACGGCAGCGGCCTCTACTCCCGCATCTACTTCCAGGACGGGCTGGTGCAGAATACGGTCGCCTCCAACGGCCGCTCGCTCTCGTTCTACACCTACGCGCTGGAGGCCCTCGCCTATGCCTATCGCCCCCGTATCGGCTCGGCGCTGGTGCTGGGCCTCGGCGCGGGCATCGTGCCGATGCGGCTTGCCAGGAACGGGGTGGAGGTCGAAACGGTCGAGATCGACCCCGCCTCACTCGCGGCCGCCACCCGCTACTTCGGCTTCGACCCCGCGCGCGTTCTTGTGCATCTCGCCGATGCACGCACCCAGCTCAAGCGCTGCAGCCGAGGCTACGACCTGATCGTCGTGGATCTGTTCCACGGCGACGGCACTCCGGACTACCTCGTCACGCGCGATTTTTTCGCCGACCTGAGGCGCTGCCTTGCACCCGACGGCATCGCGGTCTTCAACACCTTTGCCGACCTCGAGCACCCGGTCGCCTACGCGCACCTGCTCACCACCCTGCGCGAGGAGTTGCCGAATATGGTGCTCTACCGGCCGGACTGGCCGGGACTGGCGCACATCAACAGCTTTATTGTCGCCGGCACGCGCCCGCTGGCCGCGCCGCAGCAGATCCTGCTCGATTACGTGCCCTTGCAGCACACCGCGGCGCTCGACGCCATGCTCGAGCGGCCGCTGACGCTCGACCTCGGGCTGCTGCAAAACGGCGAGATCGTGACCGACGCCCGCAACCGGGCGCTGCTCGACATCGCGGAGAGCCAGATCGTCTACCGGCGCGCGGTGGTGCAGTCGCTTCCCGCGGCGTTCCTGGTCAACTGACCAGACCGTATTCAGTCCCCTGCCGGGGGCTTCTTCGGCTCCAGCGCGGAGTTAGCCAGCCGC
This sequence comes from Betaproteobacteria bacterium, assembly GCA_020028375.1. Lineage (GTDB taxonomy): Bacteria > Pseudomonadota > Gammaproteobacteria > Burkholderiales > SG8-41 > SG8-41. The sequence continues at coordinate 8,921 of JAHZNX010000067.1, forward strand.
GACCCACGCACCCAGCGTCACGACCGGTCCACCAGCACCCGAATCTCCCCCACAGACTCAAAACCCCAACCGACGCAGAATCGGCTCCGAGCCCGGCCGCCCCTGAACCACCGCCCACTCAAGACCACGCGCCGAACCATCAGCACACCGCGCAGCCCCAGCGCCCGAAACGCACCCTGCCCAGGCGGCTCCGGCAGCGTCGCACCCCCATCCAACACCACCCCACATCGATCAAACGTCGCCCGCGCCATCGGAACCACCCACACCATCACTCAACCCCGGGCGGATGTTCTGGTTGTGGTGGAAGACGTTGTCGGGGTCGTACGTGGTCTTCACGTCCACCAG
>JAHZNX010000303.1 GCA_020028375.1 Betaproteobacteria bacterium
TCGGCGTCCATCAGGACCTGCCCGCGTTGGCATGGAATGTGTTCAAGCTCCGGCAAAAGCTGCTTGAGATTGCGGGATGGCAGGGCGAGTAATAGCCGATTGCGGGGCCAATTTGATAAAGCGTTCATGCCTTTAAACCGCGCCCGGTGGGCCGATCGCAGCGGATCGCTAGGCGCGAGCTGTGGGGATAGTACGGCTCAATCTGCTGGCAACGACGATGATGCTCAGTATGGCGACCAGTAGTATCATCTTCTCCATGGCAGCCTCCTCCATAAGGCGCTCTGACTGAGACAGCCTAGGCGCGCTCACTCGGCGGCGTCTGATCAAATTTGCTCTCGCGGAACCGGCATGGCTATGCCGCCGATTGCCCCTAGGTCTTGGAGGAAGAAATCATGGACAAGCACCGCCTCGCCGAATCGGTGTCGCGCGACAATCTGGATGAGAACGGCGGCGGCACTCAGAGTTTGAAGCGGCGGCCGGTAGCGAAGTCATGATCGCGTTGAGTCCTGAGGTTCGCAAGCATTTTTTGGTGCCGCTTTTTGATTGTCGCTGAGCGTCAATCAGCCCTTCTCCTTGATTGTCGCGTGCGTCGGCGGCCGCCCCGGACCACGCTTGCGGTCGAGTGCGGCGCGGCGTCGATAGCTCTCGACATTCATCTCGAAGATGGTCGAGTGATGGACGAGACGGTCGATGGCTGCCAGCGTCATGGCTTGATCTGGAAACACCTTGCCCCAGTCGCCGAACGGCTGATTGGCGGTGATCAGCATTGAGCGCCGCTCGTAGCGGCTTCCGATCAGCTCGAACAGCACACTCGTTTCGGCCTGATCCTTGCTGACGTAGACGATGTCATCGAGGATCAGCAGATGATACTTGTCGAGCTTGGCGAGCGTACTTTCGAGCGCGAGCTCGCGGCGCGCGATCTGCAGGCGTTGGACGAGATCGCTGGTGCGCATGAACAGCACGCGCCATCCGTGCTCAACGAGGGCGAGCCCGATGGCGGCCGCAAGATGGCTCTTGCCTCCGCCGGGCGGACCGAACAACAAGAGATTGGCGCCCTTCTCGAGCCAGCTATCGCCTGCCGTGAGCGCCATCACCTGCGCCTTGCTGACCATCGGCACCGCCTCGAAATCGAAGCTGTCGAGCGTTTTGCCGACGGGCAGTCGTGCTTCGGCCAGGTGACGCTCGATGCGGCGGCGACCGCGATCGGCGATCTCATGCTCGGCGAGCGCGGCCAGGAAGCGAGCCGCCGGCCAGCCTTCCTTATCGGATTGCTGGGCGAGCTTGGGCCACATCAGTTTGATGGCGGGTAGGCGCAGGTCCGACAACAGCAGCTCGATGCGCGCAGCGTCGATAGGATTGGTCGTCTTCATGCGACGCCTCCATCGATCACGAGATCGGCGTTCGGCGCACGAACAGCGGCCAGCTCGTCGTAGGCGGAGAGCGGCACAAGCTCGACGGCAACGTGTGGGATCGCGGCCTGATCGGGCTTGAAGCGGTCGCGCAGGGAAGCGAGATCAGGCAGACTGCCGGCATCAAGATCGGCGTCGATCGCATGCGCGAGATCGGCTTCACAGGCGCGGTCATGCGCGAGCGCAAGCAGGCCGACCATTGTGCGGCAGGCTTGCTTGTCGCTCTCCTTGGCCAGCAACGCCTCAAATGCCCGGGCATAAGCGCGGCGCGGGAACAGCTGATCGCGATAGACCAGATTGAGCAGCGCCATCGGTTTCTTGCGCAGCGCGTGGATGACGTGATGATAGTCGACGACGTGACCGTGCTTTCCGCTCCCTTGCGGCGGCCGACCACGCCGCAGGGTCAGCAGCTGCGTGGAGCCGAGGAAGCACTCGAGCCGGTCGTCATAGAGGTGAACATTGAGACGGTGACCGATCAGACGCGAAGGAACGCTGTAGAAGACGCGCCGCAGGATGAAGCCGCCGCTCGACGTGACCAGGACGCGCGCCTCCTCATAGGCGGTGGTGCGTCGGTCGGGGAGTTGTTTGAGCGTGGCGCGCTCGATCTCGATGCGTTTGCGGTTCCTGGCATTGCGCCGCCCGACCACCTCGTCAATGAAGCGGCGATAGGCGGCGAGATCCTCGAAGGCGCACGAGCCGCGCAGCAAGAGCTCATCGCGAAGCACATTCTTGAGGTGCCCATGGGCGCTCTCGATCGAGCCGTTCTCGTGGGCAACACCGCGATTGTTGCGCGACGGCGTCATGCCGTAATGGGCGCATAGCTCCTCATAGCGCCGAGTGAGGTCCTCCTGGGCCTCACGATCGAGGTTGCAGAACGCTGCCGACAGACTGTCGCTGCGGTGTTGCTCCGGCACCCCGCCCAGCGCCCACAACGCATTCTGCAGACCTTCCGCCAGCGCCACGAAGCTCTCGCCGCCGAGCACGACATGGGCATGCTCGAAGCCCGAGAACGCCAGCCGGAAGTGATAGAGCCGATGACTGAGCCGCTCACCCGCGATCGTGATGCCGAGCGCGCCCATGTCGGTGAAGTCCGACAGGCCCATTCGGCCCGGCGGGTGCTCCTGGCGGAAGATCACATCCCGGTGGGGGCCGTTGAGAGCCCGCCATCTGGCAATGCGGCGCTCCAAGGTCCGGCGCACTCCCGGGGCGATGGCGGGATCGCGACGGCAAATCTCCTCGAAGATGGCCACCGCGCGGACGCCCGGTGCGGTCTCCAGCATCGGCACGATCTCGCCATCCCACACCCCGGCAAGCGGGTCGGGACGGCGGCGTCCACGTGGCTTCTTTTTCTGGGACGGCAGCCGCGGATCGGCTTCGATCCGATAGGCTGTGGCGGTGCTGAACCCAGCCTTCGCGGCGGCGATGGCAGGGACGGTGCTCTGACGGGACTTCATGTACAACCTCGTCTGGCAGTCCGTGATGTGTCGGCCAGGCAAGTGCTGATCCTTCTCGTGAGGAAGAATCAGATGCTGCGCCCAACCGCTCCGACCGCCAGACGGACGTCTGTCCCCTGGGGAAAACGCGCCGCCGGGGGTGGCCTGACTACGGTCGGGCTACGCCCTCCCTCCGTCAGCCCACCCCCGGCGCATTCTCATCCTGATTGTCGCTCGCCTCTCACCTTGATTGTCGCGCGGCACGAAAGCACGTTCGCGACCGTTCGTCATCGGACAACGCGATCGAAAGGCTGCCTCTCGAACAAGACCGCGCTTG
>JAHZNX010000304.1 GCA_020028375.1 Betaproteobacteria bacterium
TTTCACTCCGGAGTCAAATCATCTCCAACTCCTGGATGATCTGACAGGTCACTTACGAAGCAATACTCCTGCTTCTCCGCTGTCATCCCTTCCTGGTCCTCGTTGAATCGCAGTCTCTGCGCTGTGGTCTGCCGCGGTCAAGGCAAACGACCGTGCAAGGCAGCAAGGTCGCAGCTTACCCGTAGCGTCCTTGCCTGAGCGACAGAGCCAGAACGTTCGGACGACACTGGCAAGCACAATCGCCGCTCGAACCTACCTGTCGCGACCAATCGATGCCTTCCGTGCGTGGCACCGAGCGGCCGAGATACTTCTGTTGCCAGGCGGGCTCGAACACGGACCACGAAGGCACGTCGGCGAAAGCCTCGATGAAGAGCGTGTCCGTCCAAAAGAACACGGCTCGGATTCAAAACGAAACCACGGGGGTCCGTCGAGCGTGTAATCTTTGCGGCCAAGGACCGGAAGGAGAGCCATGAGCCTTTTCGAGGAACTTAGACGCCGTCAGGTCTTTCGCGTGGCGGCCCTGTATGCGGGCGTCGCGTGGATCACGCTGCAGGCGGCGAGCATGACCTTGCCCGCGTTCCACGCGCCGGACTGGGTTTTCCGGGCGCTCATCATTATCGGGCTGATCGGCTTCGTGATCGCGATCGTGCTGGCTTGGTTATATGAGCTGACCTCACAGGGCCTGAAACGCGACGCGGAGGTCATCCGCGACAAGAGGCTGCGGCCCTTGCTTGGCGGACGCAAGATGAATGCGTTGCTGATCGGCGTTCTGGCGATCGCGCTCGGCATATCGCTATATGGCAATTACCGCGCGAAACGCTCCCCTGCGCCGGCGATGCAGCCCATCTCGGTCCTGACTGCCGACATTTCAAACCGCACGGGCGACCCGGTGTTCGACGGCACGCTCGAGGAAGCACTCGGAGTCGGGCTGGAGGGCGCGCCGTTTATCACGACCTACCAGCGCGAGCAGGCCCGCCAGCTGGCCGAGCAGATCCGGCCGGGTAGTCGGCTCAACGAAGATACTGCCCGACTGGTGGCGGTACGGGAGAGCATCAATATCGTGCTCTCTGGCACGATCGAACCCTCCGGCGATGGCTATTCCCTGTCAGTGCGTGCGATCAATCCGGCCGACGGCAGTATCGTCAAGGACGCGAGGGCAAACGCTTCGACACGGGACGTCGTGCTGCCGGCGGTCGGAAAGATTGCCGCCCAGGTTCGTCTGGCCCTTGGCGACACGTCGCTCAAGGGCGGCAAGCTGGCCGATGAGGAAACTTTCACGGCCGCCTCGCTCGAGGCTGCGAGCTACTACACCCGCGCGCAGACGCTGGCGGCCCGCAACAACGACGCGGCGGCACTGCCGCTGTACGAAAAGGCCGTCGAAGCCGACCCGGAATTCGCTCGAGCTTATTCCGGCTGGGGGCTCTCGGCATTCAAGCTCGGGCGACGTACCGAGGCCACCGAGAAATGGAACAGCGCGCTGAAGCTTCTCGACCGGATGACAGAGCGCGAGCGCTATCGCACGCTCGGCCTGTACTACTCCGTCGTGACCCTCAACTATGAAAAGGCGATCGACAATTACAGCCAGCTCGTCAAGCTCTACCCGGCGGATGGCGCCGCGCATAATAATCTTGCGATCTCCTACTTCATGACGCTGAACTTTCCTGCGGCGCTCGCGGAAGGCAAGCGCGTGCTCGACATCTATCCGGAGGACATCCAGTTCCGCGCGAACTACGCCCTGTACGCGATGTACGCCGGCGACTTCAAGACCGCAGTCGAGGAAACCGGCAAGGTGCTTAAGGCGGATCCCACCTACTATCTTGCGTACCTGCCGCTTGCGATGCAGGCCATGACCATCCCAGACCTGCTCGCGGCACGACAGGTGTATGAGCGCGCTGCAACCCAAGGGGACTCGGCGGCGTCGCTCGCCGCGATCGGACTCGCTGATGTCGCCCTGTATGACGGCAAGGCGGCTGATGCGGAAAACATTCTGCCGGGCGCAATCGCGACGGACCATGCCAGCGGCAACGAGCAGGGCGTCGCGTCGAAGCGCGCTGCACTCGCCAAGGCCTATCTTTTGCAGGGCAAGCGCAGACAGGCGCTCGACGTGTTGCAGGAACTGACCGCGAAGGCGGCGACCAACGCCGAATGGGTGCCCGCGGCGCTGCTTTACAGCGAACTCGGCGAGGTCGCGGAGACCAAGAAGATCGCGGACGGCTTGCGAGGTGACCTGCAGCCACAGAGCCGAGCTTACGCCAGGATGCTCGACGGTCTGCTGGCGCTGCGGGAGAAACGCGCGGTGGAGGCCGTCGATGCGCTGAAGAGCGCGCTCGGCTTCGCCGACTTGTGGCTCGTCCGATATATGCTTGGCGAGGCGTACCTCGCCGCCGGCTACCCAGCCGAGGCGAAGTCCGAGTTCGAGGCGTGCGTCAGGCGCCGCGGCGAAGTGACGGCGCTGTTCCTCGACGACACGCCGACGTATCGCTACTACGCCCCCATTCCGCAGCGACTTGCTGCGACCAACGCCGATCTCGTTCGCAAACTGTCGAGCACGGTCGGCGAGAAGAAATAGGCCCCGCGTTCGAATGAACGCGGGGCCCCGAGGTAGAAGCTTCTCCCTTGCGGTCGGCCGTCCCGCTATTTCGTCAGCGTGACGGTGTTCCTGCTAACGAAGGTCTGGCCGGACTGGACGCTGGTGACGGTGATGCTGTAGCAGCCTGCGACCCGGCCGGTGGTCTTCCAGTTGAATTGCCAGTTGAGAGACGAAGCCGAATAGCGGTAATCGCTGCTGCCCGGGAAACTGGCGATGAGCGTCCCCAAGGTGCCCGCCACGCAGGTCTTGCCGGAGGAGTAGACCTTCACGAGCGGCTGCGCGAGCGAGCTATCCACCCGGCTGCCGCTGCTGCCGGTGAAGCCGAAGTCGAGCGGCACCGAACTGTTGATGCTCTTGCTGCCGTTTGCGTAGACGCCGTCGAGCCCGGAGTAGAGGAGCCTGTTAACGGTGACGGTAAATGACTTGGTCACGCTATTAGCGCCTGCGTCGGTCGCCGTGCAGGCCACGGCTGATATGCCCACCGGGAAACTGCCGCCCTTCGTCAAGTCACTGCTGGTGACGCCTGGCGAGGCGGAAGTGCAGCTTAGCGCCACGCCCACATTGTCCGTGGCGGTGACCT
>JAHZNX010000305.1 GCA_020028375.1 Betaproteobacteria bacterium
CGCGGCGGCTTCATTAACAGGCACATATTAGGTATATTTCATGCACACTACAAGCACGGATCCCGCCCTAGCAGTCGCCATGATGCCGGAACAGGAAGCGGCCAGCACCATCTCCGCGCGGGGTCTTACCCGCACCTTCGGCAATCACATCGCGGTCAACGACATCACCCTCGAGCTGCGGCGCGGAGAGGTGCTGGGATTTCTCGGCCCGAACGGCGCCGGCAAGACCACCACCATGCACATGCTGACCGGGAACCTCGCGCCCTCGCGCGGGGAGATCCGCATCTGCGGCATCGACCTCCTGGAGGAACCCACCGCGGCCAAGGCGCGCATCGGCTACCTGCCGGAAGTGCCGCCGCTCTACCGCGAGCTGACCGTGGACGAGTACCTCGAGCTCGCGGCGAAGCTGCACCGGGTGCCGCGCGCGCGCCGCCGCGAAGCGGTGGCGACCGCCAGGCAGCGCTGCGGCCTCGCCGAGGCCGGAGCCAAGCTGATTGGAACGCTGTCCAAGGGCTACCAGCAGCGCGTCGGCATCGCGCAGGCGATCGTCCACGCGCCCGACGTGGTGGTGCTGGACGAGCCCACGGTCGGACTCGACCCCAATCAGATCCGCGACATCCGGGCGCTGATCCGCGAGCTCGGCGGCGCGCACAGCGTGATCCTCTCCACCCACATCCTGCCGGAGGTCGAGGCGGTGTGTGACCGCGTCCAGATCATGCATCACGGCGAGCTGGTCTACACCGACACCATCGCGGCGCTGAAGCAGTTCGAGAGCGGCGCCACCCTGCTGGTGGGGCTGCGCCGCCCGCCGCCGCCCGCCGAGCTCGCCGCGCTGCCGGGAGTGGCCGCCGCGGAAGCCGTGGAGCCGACGCTCTACCGCGTCCAGATTGCCGCGGGCGCGGATCCGACCGACGCCCTCGTGAAGGCGGCCGCGGCGCGCGACTGGGGTCTTTATCAGCTGAAGCCGGCGCAGACGACCCTGGAGGATGTGTTCGTCCACCTCACGCGCAGCGAAGAGCCGCAATAGACAGGCATCCGACATGATTTTCACGATCGCGGGCAAGGAGCTGAGAACGCTGTTCGCATCGCCGCTCGCGTGGGTGGTGCTGACAGTAATGCAGTTGATCGTCGGCTACGCCTTCCTGCGCCGCCTCGACGATTTCCTCCAGGTGCAGCCGCAGCTCGCGCGGATGGCAGCCGCGCCCGGCGTCACCGAGCTCGTCGCGGGCCCCATCTTCGGCACGGCGGCGGCGGTGCTGCTGTTCGCAGTGCCGGCGCTGGCGATGCGGCTGATCGCTGAAGAGCGCCGCAACCAGACCATGGTGCTGCTCATGTCGGCGCCGGTCTCGATGACCGAGATCGTGCTCGGCAAGTTCCTGGGCCTCGCCGCATTTCTCGCGGGCATCGTGGCGCTGACCGCCTTGATGCCGCTCTCGCTCGCCGGGGCCGCGCGGCTCGACTACGGGATGCTCGCCGGCCTCGTGGCCGGGCTCGTGCTGCTCGCCGCGGCCTTCGCGGCGGTGAGCCTCTTCGTGTCCTGCCTCACCGTGCACCCGGTGGTGGCGGCGATCGGCGCCTTCGCTACGCTGCTGGTCATGGTGCTCGCCGGCGAGGCGGCGGGCGATGGGCTGCGCGCGCGCGGCTGGACGGTCGCGGCGAGCCTGGCGCAGGTGGTCTCCCCGATCAAGAGCTTCGAGCCGTTCGGCAAGGGCATGCTCGATACCTACGCGGCCGCCTGCCTCATTCTCCTCACCGCGCTCTTCCTCGCGCTGGCGATCCGCCAGCTCGATGCGCAGCGGCTGCGAGGCTGAAGGTGGAGGTTACGCGCCGGCGCCGCTTGAGGAACCTGGCACACCATGGCCTGTTCGTGGTGCTGCTCGCCGCGGCTACGGGGCTGCTCGCCCACCTCGCGCGCGAGTACCGCATCGAGCACGACCTCACGCAAAGCCACCGCAACACGCTCTCGGCGGCGACGCTCGACGTGCTGAAGCGCCTCGAGGGGCCGGTCAGCATCACCGCCTACGCGCTGCCGCGGGATGCCCGCGGCGAGCACGTGCATCGCCGCATCGAGGAGTTCCTGCGCCCCTACCAGCGCGCGAAGCCCGATCTCACCGTCACCTTCATCGACCCGCGCGAGCAGCCGCGGGCCGCCGCAGAGGCGGGGGTGCGCGCGCCGATCGAGCTGGTGGTGACGTACCAGCGGCGCACCGAGCGCCTCGCAGAATTCAACGAGCAGGCGCTCGCGAACGCGCTGCTGCGGCTCGCGCGCGGCTCCGAGCGCCTCGTGCTGTGGCTCGACGGGCACGGGGAGCGCAAGCTCAACGGGCCCGCCAACCACGACCTGGGCGAATTCGGGCGCCAGCTCGAGCTCAAAGGCTTCCGGGTGAGCGGCCTCAATCTCGCGCTCGCCCAGGAGGTGCCCGCCAACGCCGCGCTGCTCGTGGTCAGCAGCCCGCAGGTGCCCCTGCTCGACGCGGAGGTGCGAGAACTCCGGCGCTACCTCGCGCGCGGCGGCAACCTGCTTTGGTTGATCGACGCCGAGCCGCTGCGCGGCCTCGGGCAGATCGCGGAGATGCTCGGGCTCGTGCTGACGCCGGGGATCGTGGCCGATCCCGAGGCCGCCCGCTACGGCGCCTCGCCCGCGCTCGCGATCGCGGCGGTGTACGGCCGCCACGCCGTCACCGACGGCTTCAACCTCGTCACGGTCTACCCGCAGGCGCGCCAGATCGAGACGATCGAGAACGAGGAGTGGCGGTCGCGGCCGTTGATCGAGGTCGCGCCTCGCGGCTGCGTCAAGACCGGAAAGCTCGAGGGCCCCTGCGACAGGAACCGCGACATCCCCGGGCCGATCATCATTGCCACCGCGTTCGAGCGCGCCGTCGGCGACCGGCAGCAGCGCGTGGTGGTGGTGGGCAACGGGCACTTCCTGTCCAACGCCTTCATCGGCAACGGCGGCAACCGCGAACTCGGCGTCAACATGGTCAACTGGCTCGCCGGCGACGACCGGATGATCGTTGTCCAGCCGCGCGAGGCCGCCGACGACCGGATCGACATCGACCAGACGACGCTCTACCTCATCGCCTTCGGCTTCCTGATCGCGCTTCCCCTCGCCTTCATGGTCACCGGCTTCGCCATCTGGTGGCGCAGGCGCAGGATATGAGCCGTGC